>JAUVOB010000236.1 GCA_030599405.1 Chloroflexota bacterium
CGATGACGAGGATATGGCGACAATTATCGACGAGCCGGTTATCGTCGAAGAACCTTTACCAGAGCCTGAAATCGAGCCAAGTATATCTGAGGGATTTCCAACATTCGACGACGCAGATGCTGAACCTGCTGAGGCACTCGATGAGGAGGCCGTACCTCCGCCCTTACTCTTTGAGGAGCCAGAGCCGGAACCAGAAATGATACAGGAACCGGAAGTGGCGGCTACCATTATCGAAGAACCCGTACCCCCACCCGACTATGGCCTAGACGCGACGATGCCTGACGTTGGTTTCGAACCAGTGATGGAGTCCCCGACCGAAACGACGGAGCCGAGCGATGAAGCGAAAGGCGGCGTCGATCGCACCGTGATCATCGCGGTTGTGCTGCTCGTCGTAATGTGTTGTTGCATTTTTGGAACGATACTGGCTCTTATCGCCATTGATACATGGGTTGAGCAGGATCTGCTCAAGAACCTGGAACTGGGTGCGGTGTGGTTCTTCCAAGGGCTGCAATCCCTCGTTCATTAGAACCTGTCGGCTCTCCCGCTTCGTAACGTAACATCTTGACCGGGTTAATCAGCCCGGTCTTCTTGTTCATCCTCGATCGCTTCGAAGTCCCCTTCTATGACAATGGCGTCTTCTATTTCGACCGGTGCTACACCATCCGTTCCGTCATCTACGGAACCCATAGAGGTGCGTCTGTGTAATTCGTCGAGATATTTCTGGACGACGTGATTAGGAGCCATCTCGATGAAAACCTTCCCACCAACCAACAGGGCGGTAAGATCATCTAGCTGACCCATTACAGGAAACACATCGGGGATCAGGTCGGTAGGGATGAGAACATAAATCAAAGCAATGAGGGGTATAACCTTGACATATAATGGAACTTCGGGATCACGTAGCAGATACCATACGAGGCGTACCTGATACCAGAACTCCTTCCAGAATCCCGAATCCCTAACTGTGCCACCGGCGCTTGACTCCAGAGCTTCCATATGATCTTCTTCCTGATTGTTTCTCTCGCTGTCCGTCATTAACAACCCTCACTACGAAGTAGCACCTCTAAAGTTGCACCCTGCTAGCGCTGACTGATAACATAATTTGTCAACTCAGGCAAGATTGGATTGATATCGTATTTCTCCCAATATCCAAATCCACCGGCCGTGAAGATTGTGAATCCAATTACGTAGCCATCTTGACGGACACCAACATCGTACCAGGCGAGTTGGTTGATGAAAGCCTGAGGACCATCCTCCCCTAATCCCTGCTTAACCCAATATGATTGAAAATCTTGCCAACCTAGTCCCCCAGGTCCCGGGCGGTTGCCGATGATGCCGTCAATACCGGCCTCGGTAATGACCAATGGGATGACCATGCCGGCCGGTTCAAGAAACTCCCGGTAATACCAGCGATATCGAAAAGTAAGCGAGCCGCGATCTGGATAAGCCGGATAACCTGGCAATGGATCGCCATAGAGATATAGCATGTCCGGCGCACCGTACTCATGGAGAGATAAAATGCCGCCATTCTCCTTTGCTACCTGAACTGCGGGTAGGAATAATTCGAACTCGTCTAATTCAGGTACACCTGTTGCGAATCCGCCTATGGCGGATCGGAAACCGTATTGGGCCATCTGCCGTACTCTTTCTTGTTCGAACCTGGAATACCAGATCATGTTCTCCAGATTCGGATCTGGCTCATTCCATCCCTCCCAATAATCGACGGCCGGATTCAATCTGTAAACTTCTAAATTCTGAGCCACGAATCGACGGGCGGCTTCTTCTGGATCGCCGCCAAAGTCCTGATTCTCGATGCTGATCCTACCAACCGTCAACGTACGCGGTGAAGCCTCTTTCACTTCGGCTAGAAAACCCAGGTCGTCCACCGATTTCATTACGGCCGGTTGCGCCCTACGGACAAACTCCATGATATCCGGGTCATTGTTTCTGACGACGTGTAAACCCAGCTTGCTTGGACCGAGCTCGTTTGTCGGCGGGAGATCTGGAATGACACTGACATATCTGGTAGCTGTCGCAGTCGGAGTAGGTGTTGCTGTTGCTGTTGGAGTTCTTGATGGAAGAGTTGGTGTCGCCGATGGCGTCAACGTTGGCTGCAACCGGTTGTTGCCGACATCGGAACGTGGCACCTGCTGCGTCGGCGCCACTGTATAAGTCGGCGGGACATCGGCATGGTCCGATTCAACGATTACCGACGAGATCGTCGGCGAAATAGCCGGCACGGCCGCGAATGTAATGGCCGCCGCGGGTTGAACACTGGTCGGCAACGGGACCTCGGAACTGCAAGCCAAAAGAAACAGGATCCCAAGTAGAGGGGAGCATCTGAGGATTCGATTCGTTATTGTCAAACTTGGCATGTGAGGAATATACCACCGCGATATAGTGAGGCCAATGACCTGTTGCGCCTATGAATGTGGGTGTTAAAATCCCATCCTGCATACGTTCCGCCTAACCGATGACGCCAATGAATCTGCATTTTCTCGTCGCCAAAATAGTCATAGTCGCCTTTTTCTTGCTCATGTTTCTTCGCAGTAACAAGGTGATATGGGGAATTGGTTTGTTGACGGTAACATCGGCTATATTGCTCGATACTTTTCTCGGAACATTCGGTCGGGAGGAAATGATCCAGCAGTTCGGTTTCTTCTATTATGCCTTTGCCGGTGCGCTCTTTGCCGGCGCGACATTGTGGCTCTGGGGTCTTCTCCGTCCATACACCCAGTCAGAACGTGTGGAGCAAGAGATTATCGACCAACCAGATTCTCCGTCTGCTGACGCAGATACGACCGTATCCTTACATGAAAAGAACGATGCCCCGCCAATGGCGGAAATCCACCCGGTCTTATACGAAACGATTAGGAAAGACTTCGGTGAGGACGATATCTTGGATCTGGAATTCGACATGGGTTATACGGAAGATGCGTTTCCGGCCCCCGATCGAGATATCGATGAGCTCGCCGTCACTATCATTGATTCAGCGGAAAGATATGGCCAGATTGAGGAGCTTAGGCTGGCGGTTGAGCGAATCCAGACCCCTTTACCACCCGAACATCTGCCGCGAATCGAGAAAATCAAGGCTGACTCTCCACAGACAGTTTTTCGTCAATATATGGTAGCCAATTGTACCCTGTCAGAGCTCGAGTTAATCGCAATCAATCTGGGAATTGATTGGGGATCGATCCCCGGCGCCACCCTAAACGCAAAGGTGCGATATTTCCTACTCAATGTTTACCGCAGCAATCGACAAGAAGAATTGATCGATTTGTTACAACGCCGGGCCATGGACATTCCTGACTAGTTTATTCGACGACACTGCTCCCCACACCCTTTCCCACACCTCAATATAGCTAGACATAAGAACAAAGTCACGTTGATTATCTGAAGATTAACGTGTAAATTGTCCATAGAGTAGCACTGATCTCGATTGATCCCCTGAACATACAATAATCAGGGATAGGACATCGACGATCATGCTGACCAACATGACACCTTGGTAGTACCGTCAAAACAATATTTCAGCAGCGCTTCGCTGATGGAGGGACAGATCATTCGTAAACTCTGGCCGTTTCTAACAGCATTGTTCCTGGTTTTTGGAGTCTTCGCAGTTTATGCAGGCGATGACGGGACTCATGTTACAGAAGAAGTCCCTCGTCTACCGAGATCCTCTAGCCAGAATCTCCTGGCCAACTCATCCTTCGAAGGAGCCTATAGTTCATACATACCCCCGTTCGGACATCCCGATTGTCCGGCAGGAATCTGTCAAACCGCCCAGATGGCCAATGGATGGACGCCTTACTGGAAATCTCACGATCCAGCCGATGATCCCTGGATATTCCGTATGCCTGAGTATAAA
>JAUVOB010000298.1 GCA_030599405.1 Chloroflexota bacterium
ATCCAAGCCTCCAAGAATCTGGTGCGTTTCATGCGCTTCCATGACGACGAGTTGCCCCTTGTGGCCGCGGCCCCTCCTGACGATGAGTATCCAGTAGTTATCAATGTTAAAGATTACCTGACCTGGGGAGAAGTGCTAGAAGTTCCGGTTGACCTGGTTGTTCTGGCAGTGGGCATGATGCCCAATCCGATCGATAGCATTATCAAGTTACTCAAGATCGCGCCAGGTACCGATCGTTTCTTACTTGAGGTCCATCCAAAATTACGGCCGGTAGAGACAGCTGTACCAGGCATCGTGCTGGCGGGGACGGCCCAGGGACCAATGAATATCCAGGAGAGCTGTGCCGCGGCGTCGGCAGCGGCCGCAAAGGTTGCCGTGCTGCTAGGCCAGGGTCAGGTCGAATTGGATCCGTTCGTTGCTCGTGTCGATCCCGAACGCTGTAACGGTCTAGGCCAGTGCGTAGATGTCTGTTGCTACGAGGATGCCATATCACTGGAGACGTTCTCGATTAACGGTCGCACGGCCCAAAAAGCGGTTGTTACCCCTGCCAACTGCGCCGGCTGCGGTTCCTGTGTGAGTGCTTGCCCCAACCGGGCTATCGATCTACAAGGTTGGACCTTGGAACAATACGAGGCCATGGTCGACGTCTTCGTCGCAGAGGATCTACCCGAACTGGAGTACGCACAATGACAACCAGAGAAGACGCAAGAAAACGAGCCATATTCCTCAAGGGTTTGCGCGAACAGCATAAAGAGTCCGTTAAACGAACCCAGTTGTTGCTCAAAGAGCAAAAGGCAATTCGAAAGGTGATATGCCAGCCGATAAGAGCCGAGGCTAAGACGGTGCCCGAGATCGCAAATTTGACCGGCCTGCCATCCGACCATGTGTTGTGGCACGTAACGGCTATGAAGAAATACGGTCTCGTCATCGAAAACGGAATGTGTGGTGAGTACTATCTATACCAGATGGCAGAGGACAAGCTAAAATGAGCAGTCGTGTCGACCCCGATTTATTACTAGAGCTCAAGGACTATGGAGCGGTTGGCGCTGAGATTTGTTTCAATTGTGGTACCTGTACGGCCATGTGCCCCCTCACTAGCGACGAACACCCATTCCCGCGGAACATGATCCGGCTAGCCCAATTAGGCTTGAAAGACCAGATCCTCGAGAGTACCGATCCCTGGCTCTGCTACTATTGCGGCGATTGCGCGGGAACATGTCCGCGAGAAGCGGAACCTGGGGAAACGATGATGGCCTTACGGCGCTGGCTCACTGCTCAGTATGATCGATCTGGACACAGCGCCAAACTCTATACCTCTGAAAAAGCCGTGTGGAACACGATCCTTCGCTTGACTTTGATTACGGTGGCCGCGGTCATCGTATTCCATTTGATCACAGGCTTTGATCGGATCGTGACCGATAGAGTTGAACTTAATACCTTTGCCCCTGTAATGTTGGTTTGGGTAATTGTCCTGGCCCACGGAGCCTATTTGGGATACCGCATTCTGTCAGGCTCGGCTCGGATGTTCAAGTTAGTCATGGCTCCTATTACCGCAGAAACTAAGATCTCGTTGGCGATCTACCTGCAGGAGTTTAAGGAGTTTGTCATTCATTTCCTAAGTCAGAAGCGCTGGCGCGCATGCGGCGAAGAGCGCGGCCGCTGGTTTAAGCACCTGCTCCTTATGTCGGGCTATGGTACGATGTTGGTCTTGATTATGGGTTTTCTGTGGTGGTTTCAAACAGACGAACTCTACCCCTTCTATCACCCACAACGTTGGCTAGGCTACTACGCTACGATCGTTTTGATCTATGGCTCGATTGAGATCCTAATCAGCCGGACCAAGAAACGGGAACAAGTACACCGCTTTTCACATCCTTCTGACTGGCTCTTTCCTGTATTTATCCTCGTGGCTGCTGTGACCGGTATTCTGGTGCATATCTTCCGTTACGCCGACTGGCCATGGCCTACTTATATCATGTATGTGATCCACATCGCGGCCATGGTATCTATGCTGGACACGGAAGTTGGCATTGGAAAATGGGCCCACTTATTCTACCGGCCGCTAGCAATGTACCTGGAGGCCGTGAAAGTCAGGGTGCGACAAGAAGAGGCCGTCTCTGACTTGGTTCCGGCGAGCACGGATTAACAATGTATCAACTACCAAATGGATTCTTTAACCTGAATTTACTGATGTACAAGGAGACAGTTTAGCTATGAGTGAAAATGGTAAGATGGTCGTTGTCTGCAATCATGCTGACGCGCCGCACGTCATGCCCACCCTGATCATGGGCGCTTCAGGCGTTGGCATTGGCGAAGACGTAATACTTTTCTTTTGCCCTGGCGGCGCGCCTATCCTGGTGAATGGCGAGCTGGAGAAGATCAGGGATATGAAGTTGAAGGGCTTGCCCGATCCAGTCCAGCTGTTCGACGACATCGTCAGCGAAGGCGGCCGGGTGATCCTTTGCGAACTTGCCCTGGAGAATAAGGACATCAAGGTGGAGGACGTTCGAGAAGGCGTGGAAATCATGAGCGCACCCTCGTTCTTGCTGGACGCCGTGGGTGCAGGCCTTTCGCTTGTCTTTTAGATAGCTACTTAGCTCTTGGAGCCATCGTTTCTGATGCAAGTAAACCAGAGACCTTCCGGGAGACCTGCTGAAGTGGCGAGGTAGTCGGGTACCACCGCTGACGGGTGGACCACCTCCCCATACCCGACTACCTCGTCCAAACGAGAACTAGAATCAATGGTGGATAAAGTAGCAGTCATAGCGGCTCTCGCTACAGTTTATCTGATAGCATTTCTACAAAATCCTCTCCAGGTTGAAGACCATCCATCGGGACAACCCATTGTCCAGGCCATCCTGTTCTACTCGCCTAGCTGCCCCCACTGCCATACGGTGATCAATGAGTTTCTGATCCCCTTCCAAGAAGAGTATGGGGATCAACTTCAAGTTATCGGGATCGACACGAGCCTTCCGGTGGGAAGCGATATTTACGGCAGGGCGATCGCTCGGTTTGAAATCCCACAATCTCGACAGGGTGTTCCCGCCTTAGTAGTAGGCGATATCGTTCTGGTAGGCGGCAATGAGATTCCAACTTTGTTTCCCGGGTTGGTAGAGGAAGGCCTGGCGTCCGGAGGGATAGGTTGGCCCGATATTCCAGATCTAGCTGTCGCCATACCGGATCTGCCGCCGTCGGCCGATCCTGGTTCTGCGCCTGAGGTTGTGGTGCCGACAGCAACTGAACCGGTACCCTCTCCTCTGAATCCGGACCCAGTTCTGGAACCGGTGACCACCGCCTCCGGGGAAAATATATCGGAACGAACAGCCGAGGAGACAGTTGAGGCGG
>JAUVOB010000335.1 GCA_030599405.1 Chloroflexota bacterium
CTCTCCATCTGGAAATCGAAAACGACTGGGGTAATGCTGGACCGCGAACCATGACCGTTTCTTTGCCAGCTTCTTTATCTTTTTCCCTTCCCATTTTCCGTAACGAACCTCGCCTATTGCCTCCAACTCAATCGTTTCAAGATTAAAAGGTGCAGCGACCGCAGCGGCCGTCTCCAGGCAACGTTCCAAAGGGCTGCTATAAATGGCTGTTATCGGCAAATGGGATAAACGCTCGGCCAGACGGCTGACTTCATCCTTGCCTTGCTCGTCAAGATGAACCGCCGGTGTCCACCCAGCCAATCTGTTCTTACTGACCCATTCGTTTTGGCCATGACGAACCAGCAGGATATGAGACATGAGTTGATGATAGCACAGTATGGAGCAAAGCGTAAACGGCGAAGAGCATGGCTAACGATGGGGGTTAATAGAGGGTAATGAGCCAGACTCCTTCGTAAACGGCGCGCCGTCAATCCTATTTGATCAAGGTGCCTGCTGAGCCGGCTCGTCAGGTGATTCAAGCTCAGGCACTCCCTCTTCCAAAGGGCTGTCGGAATCGGGCTCAACCTCAGGTGCGTATTGGTCAACGCCGAAATAAGCCGCCATGACGTCCCGGACAACAGGGGCGGCCCATTGGGATCCCTCGCCTCCATTGAAGATGAAAGCGACGACAACTATTTCTGGGTTCTCAAATGGGGCATAGCCCACATACCACGAATGAGTCGGTAATATCTGTCCTTCCTTGCACCAGCGGCGTTTAATGGCGATATTGTCGCAGTATTCGGCCGTACCGGTTTTGCCCGCGGAAGTTATCCCAAATTCGTCCAGAAACTCGACGTATGACGTACCCGTACCACCTTCCTGATTCACCTGTCGCATTCCTTCGGCGACGACATCCAACCACTGGCGGTTTACATTGACTGAATTAAGCACCTCTGGCTCGAAGGGTTGGATCACGTCACCGTTTTCATCGGTGATATGGTGGATGACCGTCGGCCGGTAGAGGAATCCCCCACTGGCCACGACGGCTGCCATCTGGGCTACCTGCAACGGGGTCGCGGTAACAAATCCCTGTCCAATACCCATGTTATAGTCATCACCGGTCGACCAAGGTTCGCCTTGAGTCTGTCGTTTCCAGGCCTGGCTTGGATTATTGCCAGGTGCTTCGAGTGGTAGCTCGATTCCCTGGACCCGTCCGAAGCCAAATTGGTCGGCATACTCGTGAAGCCGGTCCACACCCAAGCCTTCGACTACCTCCCCATCCTGGTTAAATCCCCCGCTTATCTTGTAGAAATAGACGTCACAGGAGTTGGAGATGCCAGTAACCATGTTCATGTATTCGTGTCCCTCGCTGAACCAGCAGACGAAGGTCTGCGCCCGTCCGGGGTCATTAGGGGCGAATCGATTGGGGATAGTTATTTCGCCAGGGTCGAATAGCAATCGATTGGGGGAGACGACACCTTCCTGCAACGCACCGGAAGCCGGGACCAATTTGAAAGTGGAGCCGGGTGGATATTGACCGCTGATAGAATGGTTAACCAGGGGCGTGTAGTCATTTCGGGCAAGACCAAGATAATACTCGACTGGGACTTCAGTAGCGAAGCGATTGTTATCGAAGGTTGGGATATTGACCATGGCCAAAATTTCACCCGTATTTGGATCCAGGGCAATTACCACGCCCTGTTCGACCTCGACCATTTCGCCGGTGAAAGGATCCATTGTCTCTCGTCTTTGCTGCATCATATCTTGCAGGATGTTGAAGGCTTCTTCCTGCAGATCCAGGTCAATCGTCAAGTGGAGATTGAGACCTGCCTGCGATTCGATAGTTGGGCCAATCTGGCGCAATTCTCTTCCCGTCCAATCCTGCTCAATCTGCCGCTCCCCCTTAGTACCGGCAAGTTCAATTTCCATTGATGATTCAATACCTGCCCAGCCAACACGGTCGTCACGCTCGTACCCGAGGTCGAGCCAGTTCTCATTAGGGATCGGACCCATGTAACCAATGATGTGCGACGTGAGCTCGCCGCTCGGATACAACCTGATTGGCTCCTCAATGACCCGGACGCCGGGGAGAAAAATACTTTCTTGTTCAATTCTATAGGCAAGGGTTATCGGGATGTTGGTCGTGATTGGAGCCGGCAGGTAAGGCGCAAAGCTATATCTGTCTACGATCCCCTCAATACTATCTGGCAATGATGGTACGATTCCGGTAGCATCCAAGGTCTCCTCGGAGGGTGCGTCGTAAAGATCGGCTAAACGGCCATAAGTACTGAGTAAGGCGGGGTCGGCCGATTCCAATAACGCGCGCTGCTGCATGGTATTGGTTACTGGCACCCCGGTCAGCAACGATAACCGCTCGAAGATAGCATGTCGCTCATCGGGGTTATCGGGTAGAAAGGCTGGCGTTATGGTCACGTTGAAGCTGGGCTCGTTTACAGCCAGCGGATTGCCATGACGATCAAATATGACGCCGCGAGGGGAGTCGATATGGATTCGAGCTAATTGGTTCTCCTCGGCCAGGGTCTGTAATTCGGCACCCTGCGTGCGTTGAAGCCAATATACGCGGTAGAGAAGTAGGGCAAGGACGAGAATGATGACGAAGCGTAGCAGATATAGACGGCCTCGGACACCCGTATCCACATGCGGCTCTTCGATATCTTCTACGCGTTCCCAGCCTATTCGTGACATTTCTAAAATGATTAAGGGTTAACTGATAAGTTACCAGAGCAAATACCCAGAGTCCTACCTCCTATAATTCCACGCTTTTCGGTCTAGCGAGTCTGTCCAGAGCGGAAAACGCCAAATAGATAGGCACCATCAGCAGGCTATGGACAATGGTCGATCTTAGCACCATGTTACCAATCGCTCCGCCTAGACCGTAGTTCCGGGCAACATCCCCGATCAAACCCTGGGCTCGAGAGCTGCCTGCCAAACCGGCGATGCTTAGGAAATCGAGCGAATCGATCATAAATGGTACCAGGATGCGCAGAAGCAGAATGTAAACAAACCAGAAGACGAGGGAGGCCAATGC
>JAUVOB010000064.1 GCA_030599405.1 Chloroflexota bacterium
AATGGCGGGTGTCGTTCGTATACCGGCGGAGTCTCTGAAAAGTGAATGGGATTCGCAAGCATCTTTATTGTCCCTACCGTCGGATGATCCATTTCAACCAGGCCTTTTCTCTCCAAGAAATGCGCATCAGACAGGACATCGGAGAGTGTGTTCACGGCCCCACAAGGAATTCGCTCGGTTCGTAGTTTGTCTAGCCATTCATCTGCATCCTGGCGCACAAATAGAGCATCCAGAATTGGTTCCAGTTGCTCCCGGTTGCGTACCCGGTCTGCATTGGTGCAAAATCGCGGATCATCGACGAGATCGTCACGATCTATAGCTCGGCAGAATCGGCTCCATAACGCGTCTGTGCCGACGCCAATGTTAATGGCCCGATCACGCGCCCGATAGAGACGATAAGGAACCAGCATAGGGTGCGCGTTGCCGATACGGGCAGGCGGCTTTCCGGTGAAATGGAAGGCCGGAACCAGGTTCGTCAACCAAGCCACCTGACTCTCAAGCAACGATAGGTCCAGAAGCTGCCCTCGACCCGTCCTAGCTCTCGCCTGTAAAGCCGCCAAGACGCCTATGGTCGCATATAGACCTGTCGTCATATCAGCCATAGGCGTCGGGAAACGCATTGGATCCCCACCAGGATCACCCGTCAAACTCATAGTCCCCGATTCAGCCTGGGCGATAACATCGTATCCAGGTTCTCCGGCCCGGGTGCCTGTATGACCGTATCCGCTAACGGCAGCGTATATAATGCCTGGATTCTTTTCCGCTACCGTCTCATAGTCGAAACCATACTTTTTCCAGGAGGCTTGGCGCGGCATGTTCAGCAAGAATACATCGGCTCGAGCGAGTAAACGTTGCATAACCTCCTGCCCAAAACTGGCCGACAGGTCAAGTACGAGGCTGCGCTTATTCCGGTTGAGACTCATAAAGTAGGCGCTTTCTCCGGCGACAAATGGCGGACCGTACCCTCGGGACTGATCCCCTTTGCCAGGTCGTTCTACCTTAATCACCTCGGCCCCAAGATCGCCCAGCAACATACCGCAGACAGGGCCTGCCATAGCTTCAGTTAGGTCGACTACATGGATGCCTCTTAGTGATCGGTCGCTTTCGCTCATCATTCATCTCCCTAAAAGTTGCATTTCGAGGTTGTGGCGCCACGGACTCATTGTACCAGCTAGGCAGTGCTGTACACTTGACCACATCGCCAGACACTGCAAACAAGCACGTTCCATTTCTCACGGGACGCCTTCCTGGTGTCCATCCAACGAGGTTCATACCGGCGTGGGGCTGATGTCGTCACCGGATGCCCGAGGGCTGCGGTTGATTAAAGCCACCCCGGCAAGAATGAGAGCCATACCGGAGAGCATGCCTGTTGTAATCGTCTCCCCCAAGAGCAACACACCTCCGATGGCGGCTACGATGGGGATTATGTAGGCAGCCATGGCGGAAGCGGTCGCCCCAAACCGCTGGATGTTATAAAAAGCCAGCATCAAGCCAAAAAAGGTCCCCACGATGGCTGCATAAATCAGAGCCATATACCCTTGCTTGTCAACAGCGCCAAGATCAAAGCCAACAAGAAGCAGCGACAGAGGCATGATAGCCAACGCCGCGGTCAGCATCCGCACACTATTTACATCTATCGCATCGTAGGAACGCATGTATTTCCGTGCGTATATGGCGGCGCTGCTGCCAAACAGCATCGCTGCTACCACTAAGATATACCCGATAGGTTCAGCCCTCGATACATCAGGTAAGCCACTTTCGCCAAGCATCGCCAGGAGAAGAGCGCCCGCCAACGCGGTTGCTACGCCAAAGGCTTTTTGCCTTGTTAGAGGCTCATCTGGTAAGAGAAAGTGGGCCATAAGGACAGTTATTGCCGGACTGGTCGTTATCAGCACAGCGGTGATGCCGCTTGATTGATACTGCAGCGAGCTGACAATAGCGGTCATAGGGATTGCGGTGCCCAGGATTCCCAAGGTGGCCGCATGGCGCCATAATTGACGGTCTTTCGGCCAGCTGCGTTTCTTTGATAAAGCGTAGAGAGCCAGGTGGCATAAGCTAGCGAGCATGAGCCGGAGGCCTATGTATGTCAGTGGCTGATACTGCCCTACACTGAATCGAGACACGACAAGAGTCGATCCAAAAAGAACACCGAGGAGTATGACGTAAGGCAGGGCTTGGGCAGACAACGGAATGGTCGCTTGATCTAGCGCATGATTATTAGAGGGGGTTGCAAAGGCCCAATTCCGGTGTCATGCGCCTGTACTGCCAGGCTGCGATCCAGGTAATCGCTTGCGCCAGTAGCGGATAATACCGTCAACTGACATATAGAGAGGGTTGGAAACCTCATACCGCTTCATTAAGGTATCGCCTATTTGGGCGGAATCCATTCTCTCCCGGTGCCAGGCCAGGTAAGCCTCTACTATTTCAGCACGCTCCAAGCCACTTTCCAGGCGAACGCGTACGAATGCGGATGATGAATCAAGCAATTTGGAAAAAGTTTCCAGGTGACCTCTCCAGTCGCCAACTCGACCGAAATGCGTGGGATAAATCGAATCCACGTCAAGCTCGCATAATCTTTCAACGCTTTGCTGCCATAGCTCGAGGTTGAATTCGGGTGGCGGAGCTGGGAGATCGACAAAGGAGGGGCCGGGAATATGAATGCCGGCCGCGTCGCCTGTAAAGGCTACGTTTTCTAATTGAAATACATGATGGTGGTAGGCATGACCAGGAGTATCAATCGCTGTGAATGAGAGCCCGGCAACGGTTATCGTGTCGCCGTCAAATACAGGAGTCACGCGATCTTCCGGCGCCGGTAACATCTTCCCCCATAATGGGTCCATCAGATTCCCGTAGATTCGCCCAGCGCTGGCAAGTAGTTTTGCCGGATCGATCAGGTGGGGCGCCCCAACGTGATGGACAAAGATTTGAGCACCTTGTTGAGCCCACCATCCCGCGGCGCCGGCGTGGTCAAGGTGAATGTGGCTTACCAGTACATACTTGATGTCCGAGGGCGAGACTCCGTGCTCGGAAAGACGCGTTTTCATGGTCTCGATAGTTGAGCCGGGTCCAGTCTCGACCAATACTGGACCACCCGATCCGACTATCAGGTAACTAGCAATGGTGTTAGGTGTATTTAGAAAATCGAGATCCAGCGTGTGAATTCGCATACTTTGCGCTCGTTCAAAAGAGTGTATAAGACGGCGTATAGTATCACAGAAATTGACGAGTATGCACTTACTATCGAAGAGGATCAAATGGCCATGGCAGACGGACATGTCTGCGCTCCTCCCCTAAAAATCAGCGAACTTGCCAGAACATCACTGATCTAAGGGCACATTTAATTTATCCCTATAATGGGTGTCAGTAAGTTCCGGGGGCAGCACAGGGGGTTAAACATCTTCATTACAGGAAATAATAAACCAGAGATGATAGGATCCCGCAGCGCTTTGGCGATCCGGCCAGTAGGCATCGATGTCGGGCGAACGGGTGTAACTTGCGGCGGCCGACAGGCCATGTTTGTGATATAGGTGGTTGGGACAACTGTCTCCAGCCCTTGATTCGCGACCGCTACCCCGGCTGAATACACCCGAGATCTTGCCGTTCCCCGTCATCCCTTTCGTAAACAGGTCTACAAGTTCCCGGTTGATTCTTTTTTGTCTACCCTTAGGTAGTGTCGCGTGAGGGCCTGTGTAATTGTTTGGCAGTTGCCAGGCAGAGTAGGTGATGCCTTTTCGGCCCATTTTGCCTGCCGAATCCCTGAAGCGGAAAGCCGCAGTGCCCTGCTTCCAGGCAATCCGCTGGTCGTTTTCGATCGTACTGACTCCCCCCAAAGCAATATTCGATTGGGCATATATGCCCGCTCGTCTCTCGTACCTCTGTTGGCTGCGGCGACTGGCGTGACTCAGTCTCTTTAATGTGGATCTGGCGATTGGATTGGACCCTTTTCCGTTGCTCGCCTCCTTGTTTCGACTGCTATGAAAGCTGGCATAGAAATGAGCACGCGCATGAAAAACACCCTTAAGTAAATCATCAATAGGAAGGGCGATGGGTTTCCCAGTAAGGCGTTGAACATTCAGTGATGCCGCGACTTTGGCCGCAGACTTAAGCCATATTCGATCATCGTTCCGTCTCCAAAAAAGACCCTCACCCCTGGAAAGCAACTTACGCAGTTGTCTTCTACCACAAATTCGCAAGACAGCGTTTGTTTCAGTGAGACGTTTTCTCGCCGTTGTGAGGCTGACCCAGCCACGGCCTTCCGCGTCAATATACTGGAGCAGCAGCCAGATCCGGCCGGCGGCGACAACCTCTTGGCGGAGCATGCCAAGCGCTATGTCTGGATAGAGCTTGACGCATCGCTCGGTAGGGGAACTATTCGTCCCCATCGTGGTAATTGGGTGATGCGTCTCGGTCTGGCGAGGCCAATCGGTGTTGGGGCAACCATTGCCGGTGGGTTCGATAGTGTCTAGGGGAAAGGATTCCTTCAAGACCCTCGTAAGAGAGGTATTTCCCAGTCCGAGATGTCTCGCGGACGGGCGGGTACGGACGACTATGCTAGGAAGACTGAATCTTGAGCGGCCGTGAGCTTCTGGCACCGGACCGGCCGTTTTCACAGTGGCCTGATGCTGGCATCTTAGAGACTCTAGCTTCTTCTGCGCCTCTAGGAGGGCAGGAGAGTATGTTCCCCTATCTTCCAATCCCAGCTCATATTTATAAAGAGCACTAGAAAGGGGAGACACCGCGTGGACCAGAGGTCTAATGACATAATCCATTGACAGGTCATACGGCGTATGCTATGCTCTCTACGTTAGGCGTAGGCTACCGAGAGACACAAAAACCCCTTCCCCAATTAAGGGGCCGTCTCCGCACTTTAGGTGTACCCGGCACCGAAAGAGTGCGTGTTGGTAGCTTATTCTGTCACAGGGCCAGGTGTGTATACACTTGGCCTTTCTTTTTGCTTGTTTAGATTAAGTCCCGCCGCCGGTTGCAGCTGAAAATGTGACCTTCTAACTACAAAAGTTTACGTAATACATCCACAAATAGCGCCTGGCGGACTATATAAACAGCAACTGAAGAATAGTCTATCAAAAGTAATATCGTATGTCAATGGATCTATTGCATATAAAACAACTCTTTCGTTGTACTATAAGCGACACATATATCCTTGACAAGGAAACAATCCCTTAGTAATATCCCATTAGGTGGGTGCAAATATGATAAACGAAGTTTCTCCTGTACAAGAAATCGAAAAACAAAGCCGAGCAGATTGGGATCGGTTGGGCGTTGTTGTGCCACCTTTCAGCATCGAAGCCGATCCTCGCTTCATGTACCTTTCGACCGAGGCGAAGCGCGCCTTGGCAAAAGTAAGCTACATGGTCGAGGCGGGGCAGGGTGTTTCCATCGTCATCGGTGAAGTGGGGACGGGCAAGACCACTCTGGCTTCCTGGTTCCACAGCCGGTACGATCGCCGGCCCGATTTTGTCGGAGCTAGGATTGACGAACCACCGCCACGCAGTGGACTGCTTCTACTTCGCCGGATCGCCGCCGAGTTTGGGCGGAGAACCCGCCGGGCGACGGAAGATCAGATCAATGAACTCCGGGCTTTTCTGGTCGAGCAAAGCATAAATAGCGTATTACCTCTGATCATCATCGACGAAGCCCACGAGTTGGGCAAAGATCAATTCAGGGAGATGAGACGACTAATAAACTTCCGCGACCCGAGCATCACAAAGGCTTTCCAGCTTGTCTTATTGGGACGACCCGAATTGGACATTAATCTCAGAGATGTGCCCGACTTTAATGACAGGGTCGCGACAAGATCATCATTGGATCCGTTGACGCCTGATGATACGAAGGCGCTCATTGAATATCGATTACTGGCGGCTGGTCGCGATAGCCGACAAGGTCTTTTATTTACCGACGACGCCATTCTGCCCATATGGCAGGATACTCGAGGTTATCCGAGAAGCATCTGTCTGCTTTGTCTGCATCTGTGCCTGGAGTTGCTGCACCAGAGAGGCAACCAGATAACCGGGAACTTCGTCGAAGGCTTCTTGGAGGAACACCATGGCTATCGCCGGCTAGACAACAGTTCCATAAATGAGTGAGCGTAGAAAGAGCACGCTTGCGGCGCTGCTCGAAGAAAAACCCAAAAGAGGGCGTCCGCCACGAGCTGTTAGCCGGAAAAATGTCTATGTGGCCCTGACGCCAGAGCAGAAGCAAGGGGTGGAAAACATGGTTGGGGAGCTGCCAGGTAATTTCGGGCGGGCTGACATCCCCGATATGGCAGTCAATCTTCTTGCAATAAGGATGGAATTATTGCGACGGGACGTCGCCGACCGCGATCGAGAAATCCCTGAAGGTGTTACCGATCTCGAATCCCTTTACCTGTTATGGGACCTACCTCTCCCGTCCGAGGAAGTAGAACCCGCGTGGACCTCAATTCGTCTTTCTCCCCAACAAGCGATCGAACTCGGGCGCATTCACGGAGTGCTAAAAGCTATGTATGGCGTGAACCGAAGCCAGGTTTATTGGCTTAGCCTTACCCTCTTCGGGCAGTTTTTACACAGCGAACATGCGGGCAAATCATTCGAATCACTACCCGAGGTCAACGCCTGGATGCACCGCATTTATTTATGAGTAACTCATAACTAATTAGTGAAAAAAGAAGGGATCTAACCACAAAAAACATGCTTTTTGCACTATATCTGGGGGGAAGACGCCTTATAGCAGGCATATATGGGGGCTACAAGCAAAACAGAACTCTTGTACGGAGACACTATCAACGATAGCTCTCCATTACAAACATACTTTTGCGTATAGTGCTTGACAAAAAGAACTCTATAACTATAATTACCGCCGGTTATTGAAGGCTAAAGCAAAGGGTTTGCTAGAAGCGACAACCTTTCAATAAGAAGAGATTGGGAGCTCGTTCTTGACACGAAGGCTGAGAGTGATATAATTGTTATTCTGGCTAAGAACCTTAACAACTGAAGAGTGATAGAAACAAGCAACAGCTTGAGACCCAACAATTTCTGAATAACAGTCAGAAAGGAAAAAACTTTCTACGGAGAGTTTGATCCTGGCTCAGGATGAACGCTAGCGGCGTGCCTAATGCATGCAAGTCGAACGGGAACCTTTGGATTAATCTAAAGGGGACAGTGGCGAACGGGTGAGTAACACGTTGGTGACCTGCCCCAGAGAGGGGAATAACCATTGGAAACGATGGCTAATACCCCGGATGTCCCTACTGTTAGAGAGTAGTGACTAAAGCTCCGGCGCTCTGGGAGGGGCCTGCGGCCCATCAGCTAGTTGGCAGGGTAATGGCCTACCAAGG
>JAUVOB010000329.1 GCA_030599405.1 Chloroflexota bacterium
GGGGCGGAGCTTGTCGGAGAGAGGCTGATACCGTTCCTGCTGCTGGTTATTGGCTTTTTTCCGATGTCCTTCTCGCTGGTCATAGCTCTGGAAACATTTGTCGGCGAGAAGGAGCGCAAGAGCCTGGAACCTCTGTTAGCTACCCCTTTGACAAACACTCAGTTATACGTAGGCAAAATGCTGGCAGCGATCGTTCCACCCATGTCGACCAGCTTCCTGGGCATAATTGTCTACGTGATTGGACTGGCCTTTATCACTAAGTGGCTCGTGCCGGTTCCGGTTCTGGTACAGATCCTCTTATTGACAACCATTCAGGGCGTTATTATGGTCGCGGCTGCGGTC
Organism: Chloroflexota bacterium; assembly: GCA_030599405.1. Taxonomy (GTDB): domain Bacteria; phylum Chloroflexota; class Anaerolineae; order Promineifilales; family Promineifilaceae; genus UBA11865. Next base: position 343 of record JAUVOB010000329.1, read on the forward strand.
ATTGTGTCGGGACAGACGACAACAGTTCGTGCGGCCAATTTGCTGGCAAGCTTCATCATCGTACCCATGGCTCTCCTGCTCCAATTTGAGGCGATCGTGCTATTTTGGGGGAACAGCGGGGGCCTGTGGTGGTTAATCGCCGCCCTTGGAATGACGGCCGCTGTCCTCGTACGCATGGGAATTAAGATATTCAATCGTGAAGCGTTGTTGGGACAAGATATCGACCAACTGCGCTTGGGCTGGATGTGGCAGGTGTATTGGAACCGTCTAACTGGAAGAAACGCTAGACGGCGCTACCCGGCCGTACATCATTGGTTCAGAAACCTGTTCTCCTTCATACCTGAATTACGCCATCCTGCTGGGATTCTTCTCATATCCTTATTCGGAGGTCTTTTCCTTGGTGTCATCCTAACGCGGCTGTATCCCATCCCAGAACAACTTGGCCTTCAAGTCACTGCCGATGATATCGCCGCCAACATGGCAAATATCCAGGATCAATTAGGGCAACTACCTCGCATGATCTTTTGGCAAAACTTGCGAGTGATCGCGATTGCCGCCTTGCTGGGCATATTTACGCTGGGAGTAACGGATATTCTGATCTTTATGCTCCCTTGGACCTTAATCGGTTATCTATGCACGCAAATCGCCGCAAATGGGGAGAATCCCCTACTCTTCTTCGTCGCGGCTGTCCTGCCCCACGCTGTGTTTGAGTTGCCGGCCTTGCTATTGGCTGGGGCAGCGGCACTGAGATGGCACGCTACAGCTCTCTCCCCCCCACCGGAGAGATCCGTCGGCGAAAGTTGGCTGTTGTCCGCGGCCGATTTTGTGCGCGTTATGGTAGCGTTAGTCGTTCCGCTGTTGATTTTGGCCGCATTTGTTGAAGCCTACGTGACCCCCGTGGTCGTAATATGGGTCTACGGGCGTTGAATCACCAAACATTGGGCTCTTCATTCAGAATACCGCTGATCTATTTGAGTAACCTGTGTCTATTACATAACTCCCCTATAATTATTCTACGGATGGATTCACCTGTCTTGCCGCCCGAGTTCGCTCTGATAAACTTGCAACCATGAATCGATCCAGAGTTTCCGTGATCGTGGTTGTCGTCATTGCCGTCCTGGTTGTGATCGTCGCCGTTACGGCAGCGTGGTTCATCTTCAGGGGGGACTCATCCCTCCTTCGTGACGCGACGGTCGATGAGGACGTCATAACGCCCGATGCCGATGGAGAACAAGATGCGACCGGATTAAGCTACGAGATAACTCGGAATGCTATTGTTTCGATATATTTCGAGGATGAAAACGGAGAGCGTTTCTACTTTCGAAAAGATCAGCCACGAGGCGCCGGCGAATATAGCGTCCTGTTCAGTGGCGTTGTTGAAGGGTATCGGCTTCCAGATGAATCGGTGGAAGGGGAGATTCTAGCCAGGTTGTTACAGGATGGTCAATATACATGGACAATCGCGGCAACAGATGAGCAGGGACAGGTAGAGAACGCCAGTGGTTCGATCTCGATCGTGGATGCTGATAGCGTTTTGCCTGAATTGAGAGATTTCGGTATAGATAGGCAGATCTTTACTCCAAACCAAGATGGCATCTCAGACCGGGTCCAGATCCAGTTCTTCCTTCCAAAGGAAGTAGCCCAAACTCGCGTTTTCCTTCTTTCACCGGAAGGCTCTGAAATACCGGTCGCCGAGTTAGAACGTGGAGTTAGAGCCGGTGAACCGGGCTGGCATATCTTTGATTACGAAGGTGGTGTCGACAACAAAGCAACGCCGCCTGCTGATGGTACTTATCCGGTGATCGCCATCGTAGAAGATGCTGAAGGCCAGCGAATTCGGGCAACAGATGAACTTACGATTCAATTCGGAGGTGTGCCAAGAGCAGAAATTGTCCCACCCGCAGTAGGCGATACTGTATCTTACAACACCACAGCCGTAGCATTATGCGAGACCATTTGGTTTACATTAACCGTTGAGAATTATGGAACGACGCCGATCCGTACCAGTGGTCCATCACCAGGAACCCTTTACGATTCAGATTGGAACTACAACACGCTCGGTTGGCATACGGAATCAGGGGCCTGGCGTGTAGCCATCGGCTACGAAAATGAGATAGCCAACTACCCCTACCGGTGGGCAATTGGCGGCGAAGAAGACCTCGAGAAGATTGGCGACTATTATTACCTCATGCCGGGAGAGCGTGCGGTTGTGTCGGGCGGGATTCGGGTAGTAGATGTCTTTGGAGAGAGAAATCCACAGCCTATGTGGGCAGGTCTGATTCACGAAGATGTCGAGATTTCCCAATTCAACAATCGTGTTGATCCCCATAGTATCCTCTTGGATTTGCCGGATCCGGCGCACATCGAACCATGTGATCCAAGAGATATCCCCGAGATCAAGTAGACCATTATTTAGGAGGTGAATTGTGACTGGGGCGATGAGGTCGGGCATCATTTTCGGCGCATTGGCTTTCTTTACTAATCTTGCCATGGGGATTCTTGCCCTGAATATTTGCGCGCCGATTTTTGGCGTCATCTGGGGCGTCGCAGCCGGCATCGCCGGGATCGCCTGGACAGAGGCTAACGGGGAACCAAAATCGGCGGCAGGGATTGGAGCTAAAGCTGGAGCAATCGCCGGTGTGGGCGCCTTCCTTGGCCTGGCGGTAGGTATGACACTCTGGTTTTCCGTGATGGGAGGTCAGGAGACCAGCCTGGATCTGACACGAACTTTCGCCGACGAACA
>JAUVOB010000396.1 GCA_030599405.1 Chloroflexota bacterium
GGCCGAAGCCGGCGCTGTATCCTGGCAATTCACTCGCAAGGGATTCATCAGCATCTCGGATGAATTCGATCCCGATGAGGTCTTTCTGGGTGCGGTTGATGCGGGGGCCGACGATGTTGAAATTCTCGACAGCATCGCCGAGATTTACACCAATTTAGATGACCTTCAGAGTGTCCGTACGGCCCTTGAAGACGCCGGATATGGGTTGAGTGAAGTTAGCGTGATTTACGATCCGAACAATCAAATAGGCCTCGAGACACAGCAGACCTTACAGGTCATGAAACTAGTCGAAGTCCTCGAAGATCTTGACGATGTCCAGAACGTCTACACGGCTCTGGAGATCAGCGATGAGGCGATGACGGTTCTAGAGGCTGCATAGGGGCGGTTCTAGAAACTGGGTAAGAACGGTTCTGGAAACCGCATAAGAGAGGCCCCATGTTGGCAGAACTCAACGAAGTGAAGCATTAGGTATAGGCCGTGCGTATATTAGGGATAGATCCGGGAACAGCGAGCGTCGGTTACGGCGTGATCGAGGAGCAGGATGGCCAATTGATAATGGTCGACTGCGGAGTTATCAAGACCGCGCCCTCGGATGGTTCTACAGCCGAGCGACTTCAGATCATCTTCACCGAGCTAAACCGGTTACTGGACGAATTTCGGCCGGATTCGGCCGCGGTTGAAGAACTCTTCTTTGGCCGGAATATCACCACAGCCATCAAGGTGGGGCAGGCCCGAGGGGTGTTGTTGCTGGCCATAGCCAACGCCGGCATACCGATAGCCGAGTACTCACCTCCAAAGATCAAAGAAGCGGTATCGGGCTACGGGAATGCCAGCAAACAACAAGTCCAATTCATGGTGCAAAATATGCTTGACCTGGACGAGATTCCCCGGCCTGATGACGCGGCCGATGGCTTAGCCGTGGCCTTGACCCACTACCAATGGCACCGGTTCCAGGCTCTCCAGAATGACGCGGACGCGTCATACTGATGCTGACGCGCCATACTAACGCGTTTTAGGCTCCTTCCACACTATTTGTCGTCTAAGCCGACCTAAGTTCAATCCACCTCGTCGTCCGCGGATTCCGTTTCTTCCAGCTCCTCGATAGTACTCTCTGTCTCGCTAGCGTCGCCGGTCACCTCAAGCGGAGTTTCGGATTCACCGCCAGCCAGTAAGGCAGCTATTTCTGGTTCGTCAGAGGGAACAAAGCGCTCGGCGTAGATTCCTACTGTTGTAAGGAACAGAATCATGATGACGGGTCCATAGATCATTCCCAGCATGCCGGCAAGTTTGAGACCGCCGAAGAGGGCCAACAGCATCAGTGTAAAATTGAGGTAGGCCTCTTTTGACACCAGCCTGGGCCGCAAAATCAGATCCAGAGGATTTACAAACACGTAAAAACCAATCAAGACGATTACGGCTGCGGTTACGTTGCCGGTGAGAGCGGCGACGATGGCGATTGGAACGGCGACAAAACTTATACCCACAACGGGCATGACGCCGAAAACGATGGACATCATAGTCCAGAAAAAGGCGAAGGGAATGCCGGCTATCCAGTAGAACACTCCCATCAACAGCCCCTGGAGGATCGTGAGGAGGAAGATGCCCTTGACCACGGATATCGTCATTTCCTTGGCCTTTATTAGATAAAGATCGTATATCGTGACGTCAAGAGGGCTTAGCTGTTTCAGCCGTTTGTTCAGGTCATCGGTGGCCGGCAGCAATGTTGCCAGCAAGGATAGGAATATGATGGCGCTGAAGAATAAGTCTGGAAGCGAAGCACCCAGGCTGATCGCCAGGTTCGACACCCAGTTCAGCGCTCCCTTTGCCAGGTCTTGAAAACCCTCGGCCAGTTGTTCTTCATCGATTTGGAGACTTGTCATGGCTAGCTGAATAAACTCCTCAAATTTAACCAGGACATCCTGCAGCACCTGCTCTAATTCGCCAGAATTAATGAGCTCGATAAGGATCCTGATCTGGTTTACGGTGAGACTGCCGAGAATGAGGAGGGGTATGATGATCAGCAAGAAGAATATTACGATGGTCAGAGTTGTAGCCACACCACGGCGACCTCTGACCCATTTCTTTTTCATGAGGTAACTGTAGAGGGGTCTTAATAGCACGATTGTAATGAGCGCGATGGCGATGGCGCTGATGAATGGCCTGATCAAGAGGAATGTCAATATCGCCAGGCCGGCAAAGATACTGTAGAAGAATATCCGGCCCCTCTTGTCATCTGTGGTCATAGCGTTCCTCCGTTGGGTGATGGGTCGTGAATCCTGGCGAAGTGGTCGATTTACAGCTTGTGCCATTATACATCAAAGCAAACGCCTCGTGTTTCACTGTCCGGAGGTAGAAACCAAGAATGTCCTTGGTTCAGTCCATTAATCTTGAGCTATCGAGATTGGCGTTCGCACAAATTGACGCTTCTGTGCGTCAATGTAGAATAACCAAGCAATGAGCCGTCAGGTAAGCGATGTAATATATCTGATGATAATTGCTGGTGAGTAAGATATGTTGGGTGATCCATCGTAAGCAAGGTTAATTATGATTGCTTCTATCAGCGGTGTCGTTCAGAAAGTAGGTAGGGACC
>JAUVOB010000271.1 GCA_030599405.1 Chloroflexota bacterium
CCTCATCTGCGCCCGAACTGCCAAACCGAGATCACGATCTATTCGAGTCAGGATACGGCCCTGTGCTTAATAATCTTAACCCGACAACCCATTTGGTTCCAATTTCGGAAACGAGGCCAACATACCTGGATTCAGACGACCAGTCTATCGTTATTTTCCAGCCAGATATCGCACAGCATGCATCGGTAATTTCATCCACCGTGACGTATGAGAATCGCAATCGGCAAGGCGTATATGCGCTGCGTATTCAGGGTCAAGAATCTCTTGAGGGCTCCAACACCGGATGGTCGAGGCATGGCTGCAATTAGAAGGACACGGCCAATAGAAGCCACAACTCGCGAAAAAGTGGCCGTGAAATGGATTGAGACCTGAAAGGATTTGTTATATGAGGAGGTGACGATTTTGATCTCGAAACACTCAAAAAAAATGTGAGGCCCGTCGTCGACCGGGCCTCACGAATGGAAAGAGGAGAAAAGATTGAATAGCCCTTGATAACATTCGAACAAGAGGCATTCCCTTTCTCATAATGACAGAGGAGTTTGAGGGGGATTAAATACAATTTGCACATAGATATGGGTGCAAGATCAAGCACTCCCATCTTTGGCGATGTGTATACTCATACTGTCAATCCAAGACAGTGTCTTCAAAGTGGTGTTAATAGGATGTACCTCCTCGTGCTTATATACGCTCCAATATCGAACCATATGTAGAACGAGCTTCCAAGCTCGGACCAACCGCTGGTTGGTAAAACCGAACAGGATGTTCGGTCTACAACCCTTCGGCCTCGCGAGAAGATAGTGTGGCGATCTCTTCCGTTTGGATTTTCTCGATTACACCTCAACACCAGATTCTCATCAGAGCTGCTTACTGCGTTCATGGGCCGCCTATGATTCAATGTTTCAAAGAGATTAAAGATAGTTCGAGTTGTGATTGACTCCTGTTCGCAGTTGGTTAGAATGCATTCATGACCATCCACAAGCAGACCGATGTCGTTATTGTTGGTTCAGGGCCCGGGGGAGCGACGCTTGCCCGTGAACTGGCCCGATCTAAATCTGGTTTAGGGATAACCTTGCTGGAGAGAGGACGAGATTGGCGAGCCCACCCGTTATATGGAACCTACCCTGGCACGATTTTCTATAGTGATAAGGGTTATTTCCTGCGATCTAGGGAAGGCTTGACGATAATCCGACCTTTGATGGTCGGAGGGGCCACGAGCATGTACTGTGGTTGCTCCGCGATGCCGGGTTCCTGGTGGCAGGAAAAATACGGTATCGAACTTGAAGGCATTGCCGAAAAGACGGCCGCCGAGCTGAACATTGCCCCTCTTCCGCCAGAGCTCCGGGGAAAAGCCTCAACGAGAATTGCCGAGGCAGCTGCCGAATTGGGTATGGAATGGGAACCCCAAGCGAAATTTCTCCAGCCTAATCGGTCGAATGACTTCGACTGCGATGCCAAATGTATGTTGGGCTGTCGTTGTGGAGCGAAATGGAACGCCTCTGAATACGTCGACCAGGCTGTCGTCGAGGGATGTGATCTGTGGACCGGAGCCAGAGTAGACAAGGTGATGCACGGTGGTGTTAAAGTGTATGGCGTCAAAGGACGGATCGGTCGCAATAACTTCGTTATCGAGGCTAGCACCGTCGTAGTTTCCGCAGGCGGAATCGGAACACCCATGATTTTGCAGAACAGTGGCCTGGAGGAAGCTGGTCGAGGCATGACCATGGATACGACCTCTATGGTATATGGTCATGCTCCGTACAGAGGCACTGGTGATGATCCGCCGATGACCTGGAGTTATGCCGACGACGATCTCGGCGCCATGTTCTCCACCTTGATCGATCCATGGTTGGTATATCCAATTGCCATGATGTCATAGGGACCTGTCTACACGCTGACGTGGAGTAGATGGGGGCGAACACTAGGAGTAATGATAAAGCTAAAAGATGAGATCAGTGGTGGCGTTAGCAGAGAAGGCCGAATTAGCAAAGGTCTGACAGCGGCCGATCAAAAGAAGCAGGAGCAGGCGCAGAATATTGCCAAGGACATACTAAATCGAGCCGGCTGCGAACCGGATACGGTTTTTGTTACGCCTCTGCGAGGAACCCATCCTTCGGGCACAGTCCGTATTGACACCATGCTTTCGCGGGATCTTGAAACAGAGATCGATCATCTCTATGTATGCGATGCTAGCGTATTCCCTGAGGCATTGGGCAGGCCCACAGTATTGACGATAATCAGCCTGGCGAAGCGACTCGCCCCTCACCTGATCAACACAGTCGAGTAAACGTTGAAGGCAGAAAAACAATCCCGTATTTATGTTAACTTGTGCCTGTTCTTAATCAGCCGTCTGCTGCTTAGTAAAATGCGCTGATGACGCATATCCACGAACTGCGATCTAGACTCGAAGCTTGGCCAAGATTCAAATACGGATCCTATCCAACACCTCTGGAGCCATTGCCTAACCTGACAAAGCAGCTGGCTGGCCCCCAGCTGTGGATCAAGCGCGACGATATCATTGGACCCGGAATGGGTGGAAATAAGGCTAGAAAGCTCGAATTTCTGATGGCTGAAGCGGTTGAACAAGGGAAGGACAAAGTCGTCACCTTTGGTGGCTTGCAGTCAAACCACGCCCGAATGACGGCCGCTGCCTGCGCGCCTCTGGGCATCGAGGCCCATCTGTTCTACTTTGGCCCTAAGCCAAAAGACTTACGGGGAAACCTTCTCCTAAATCAGCTGCTCGGAGCGAAAATGCACTTCGTCCCCTTTGGCGGAGGAAATGATGGCTCACTTACTATAGAAACCACCAATCGATTAGTGCGGATGCTGGCGACCGTTCGCCTTGGACCAGGCGCCTATTTCATTCCCGTTGGCGGTCATTCGGTTTTGGGTTGCCTGGGCTATGTCAACGCGGCCCTCGAGATACATGAGCAATTATCGCACCTTCGGCTTACAAACCATCCGGTAACGGTCGTAACCGCTGCTGGAACAGGTGGAACGCTGGCCGGATTGATGGCTGGATTTACGCTCATTGGAACCCGTGTGAAAGTACTAGGAATCGATATTGGGAAGTTGTGGAGAGCCTTTCCCACCGCTATTGCCCGACTCGCTGGCGACCTTTGCGCGGCTCTCGGAGAGACACATCAATATCGACCCGAAGACACGCCGGTAATTGAGAACCGGTATGCAGGAATGGGTTATGCGCGTGTTTCCGATGATACGCTCCTCGCCATCAAGACGGTGGCGCAAACGGAAGGTATCATGCTCGATCCCGTATACACCGGGAAGGCCTTCGCGGGAGTGATCGATTTAATTCGTAAAGGCCGCTTTGGCGAAGATGAGCATGTTGTTTTTCTCCACACAGGCGGCTATCCGGCCCTGTGGGTAGACGAGGACATGTTCGCTGTCTAGCGACGTTACCCTCGCCTATTCTTTTTTACCCCAGAGCCGGAGCCAGGATTGCCCGGAATCGGGCGATTCTAAGACCGTCTGGTGTGAACGGTTC
>JAUVOB010000264.1 GCA_030599405.1 Chloroflexota bacterium
ATAGAGTCAAATATCTGTCGAGCCATGACAGTCCCTTGGAGACACCGTCCCCTCCATCTTCCAAATTCGCACCGCCATTTGTGTTCTCATCCATGTAAGTACCCATGTATTCAGGGATAAATACCAATCAAATCCGACACAATCCCTTCTAGCCACCCACTCTTAAATTTGATGTTCGCCAATCCAAGAAGATTGCGTCTATCCATATTTAAGACTTATTGATGTAGATCTTAAGCCCGTTATGCCCGACCTGGACAGTGACATTTGTCATGCGAATGAGCTGATATTCGCAATATTTCAACCACCGCTGAAATAACCGTGGAGTAACCAGCCACAACCGCCCAAAAATCCCTCATTGTCGGATACAGACGGTATACGATTGTTCTGTTCGCCAAGGAGAACGCATCTCGAGAAGCGTTTCAAACACATCAACAACCGGACATCCCGCAGCTTACGCCGCCATGGTTTATTGCTCAAGTTTACTCCTCGCCATCTTTGACCTATCATAACCGGTGAATGAGTGCGTATATGAAGTATCGCCTTATATTGATCCTCATCAGCCTCCTCGTCTTTGGATTGGTCCTCGGCGCATCCATCTCCCACGGCGGGTCTGACCCAAAGTTCACGCTGTTGGTTTCTCAGTCTCTGGTAGACAACGGTACCATTCGTCTTGATGCCTACCGGGACGATCTGGTGTTTAACGAACCAATACAGTCTCATATGGCAACCGGCATAATCTTCGAGCAGGATGGACGGCTCTACAACTTCTTTCCTGTCGGTCCGTCCATCTTTTCCTTACCGATCGTGGCGGTAATGCGACAAACCGGCATGGATATGCGCCTCGTAGAAGATAGCTTCCTGCTTCAGCGGTTCATGGCCGGTTTGACCTGCGTGCTGATGGTCTGGATCATCTATGGGATTAGCCGCTGCTTTCTTGATGAGACATCAAGCCTCATCATATCCGCAGTGTCGGTTTTGGGAACCAGCATAATCAGCAGCATGGGCACGGCACTATGGACCATCAACTTCAGCACCGTTTTCATCGGATTGAGCGTTTACCTCATAGCCCGCTATGAATCTGGAAAGGCGTTGACAACCCGGCCCATCATTCTTGGCGTTCTTCTCTTTCTCGCCTATTTTTCCAGGGCGGCGTCGGCCGCATTTATCATCGCGGTTATGGGGTACCTCCTGGTAAAAGAGCGTCGTCAGTTCATGCTCGTGGGGTTAACATCGCTGTTCTTATTGCTAATCTTTCTTGGTTGGTCGCGCCTTGAATATGGCACCTGGTTGCCCGCCTACTACTCGGTTGGCCGGTTGGGAGACGATCATGGGTCGGTCTGGATTGGCATATTGGGCAATCTCGCAAGCCCATCACGAGGCATCTTCGTTTTCAGCCCCTTCTTCTTACTCCTTATACCCGGCGTTTTATTAGTCGGCCGCTTACTTATACGTCAACCGCTTATATGGATGGCGACAAGCTGGTTTATCTTATCTCTGTTAATTAACTCGAAAGCCGTCGCCTGGTGGGATGGAGTATTCTTCGGTCCACGGCTGATGACCGAGAACCTTCTGGCCCTTATTCTTTTAGTCATAGTGATCTGGAGTTTCGCTCGAGAGCGTCTTGGCACCACAGCGAAGAGAATAGCTATTATCTCTTTCGGTTTTCTGAGCCTGGTTGCCATCTACATCAACAGCTACCAAGGTCTGTTCAACGCCGACACAATAGGGTGGAATCTGTTCATTGAACCGCGCGCCCTTCCTCCGAAAACAGGGCTGGGCGATTTATTCGACTGGGAGAACTCGCAAATCCTGGCTACAGCCAAGCGTAACTGCGACTTTGGCTACCAACGTTATCAGGAACTATTGCCTTATGACACAACGTTGGAAGCATACCAATGGGGCGATCCTATCCGATACACGGCCGACCAGGTTCAAAATTTCAGGAAAGCGACAATCCTCGAGGCCGAAGCTCGCCTTACTCCCACCCCCCAACTGGAGACCGATCAGGTGCCCTCCACGCATATACCACAGGTGTTTTTGGCATCTATTTTGAAACCGGGCAATCTTTCTATTTTTATTGGCTGGCAGTCGTACAAGAGACAGAGCCACCTGGACTACCGCAACTCGGTTTGCCCAGAAGTCCAGCTGATCTTCCGGTTGGACCAAGTTGATACGAGAGGACCCTTTGAAATAGCGATGTCGGCTGGCGCGCTAGGCGAGCAAGAGGTTCGTGTGTCCATCAACGGAATCATGGTAGGCACGTTCGTTAACTCCAGCCCGGTCGATCGGCCAGAACGATTCGTCATCCCCTTTGACGGGACATTACTTAGGCCGGGTGACTTCAATGAGATATCGTTTGAGTTACCAGATGCCAGTCGGCCCCATCCAGGAGCCTGGGAGCTGGATGCTCTGGCGTTCCGCTGGGCTGCCGTCTATCCGGTAGAACAGATACCGGAGTGGGTGAATGCCCCTTTGCCAACACCGGTGCCACCAGGCTATCCATAACTACAGCATACACTTGTCTCAGCCTCAGCTGGATTACGATATACTACCCGCATCTGCGAACGGTCGAACACACAAGATTCTCCGATCGCCTTGGCTATCTCTGCTGCCAACAGGTTGGCATTACGATATTTTAGGAGAGCTGAAGATCTTTTCAGAGATAGACCGGACCGAGGATGCGCGCATCGAGGATGCCTTGGACCTCCTGGAAGAAATGGCCTTACCGTCTGGAGTGTGGCCCGCTGAAGGACGCTATTACAAGAAAGTATCTGGCGACTACAGTCTGAATGCAGACTACGTGGATTGGGGCGGTACCAGCAAAAGGCGACTCAACGCTTGGGTAACGGCCGATGCGTTATACGTACTGAAATGTTTCGGCAGGCTGAATATCTAAGCCGTTTACTGTCAAACTCCCCAGATCCACAACCTCCCTCTCGGGAGAGCGAGGCACCTGAATGATGCGTTGCTCTTTCTTATCAAATAAACGCGCTCTATAATGATAGAAATCTATGTTTATCAGCGCCCTGACAGCGTCATTAGCGTCCGAATAATTAATACGCAGGTAACGCAGATCGCTTGCGTGGATTTTCGCTATTTTTAGATAAATCTGCGTTATCAGCGTCCGTTCTATGAGTAAACGGGGGAAACAATGGACAACAAGAAGTTATTGATTCTTGGTGGTTACGGCAACACAGGCCGGCCGTTGGCCGACCTCTTGTTGCAGGAGTCAACCGTCAACCTGGTGATAGCTGGGCGTGATGAACAGAAGGCCCAGGCTCTGGCGACTGCCCTTAATGCAAGGTTCGATGGGGACCGAGTTAGCTGGAAACGAGTCGACGCCTCGGACCAGGCGATTCTCCGCGAATCATTTGCCGGTTTGGATATGGTCGTCATCGCTTCTAGCACGGCCGAGTATACCGAGCAAGTAGCCGGCGCCGCGCTCGAAAGCGGCATCGATTATTTTGACGTTCTATATTCCACTCAGAAGTTCGCCGTCTTGCAGGCCATGACGCAACAAATCGAGGAAGCCGGCCTATGTTTCATCACTGATGGAGGCTTCCATCCCGGGTTGCCTGCCGCCCTTA
>JAUVOB010000148.1 GCA_030599405.1 Chloroflexota bacterium
AGGTGACATTGAACGTAAAAGAACAGAAACGATTATTGGTATTGAATGAGGTATTGGCAGGACGGATGACAGGACAAGATGCCGTTGACCTCGCTTAATACACAAGCAATCGCTAACAACGAATTTGTTACCGAGATGGAATAGAGATCAAGACCGATTGGATCAGGGTTCGAATCCTGGCAGGCTCCCTATCGACTTAATTCGGCTACGTTGCCCAAGCCAAGAGGAAGCCAGGGAGTTTCTTCGCTGATGCGCTCGTCTAAAAGGGGCAGCGCTCGGCCGGTGAAGGCATCATAGAGGCGGACCAGGGGGCTCACCACTTGCCCGGGTGATGCATTTTCATCCACAGTTAGCCAGTGCGGATCGCGAACGGCCGATCCACCGATCCATTTCAAGGTAGGTATGGCGCCCATGGCGGGGATACCATCGTCCAGATCCCACCAGGACCAGTGAAAACCGTCCTCCTCGAAGCCAACAAGTCGCACCGATACGACCAGATCGCGATCGATGGGATGGGCGCTGAAAAACCTTTGAGGAAGGCTCAGCGTTTGGCCTGGGCTTGGGGAAACATCCTGAAACGACCGGCCGTTCCAGACTATTCCCTGGCCAAAAGGAATGTACTGTTGATCGCCATCGTTGTTGATTACTATTCCGGTTCGCTCGACTCCCCATGGTCCGATGGTGGAGTTTAGCGCATATTCGTTCGCCAATGGATCGAATATCTCGGAGTAGTAGCCTTCAGACCCTTGCCAATGGAGGTATAAACGGGATCTTCCCGGAAGCGTATTATCCCAATCGTAACCGATGAGCGTGCGCTCGTTGTCACCAGGTTCTGTCTTGTTTGTAGGGTTGAAGGTCACCATCGGTGTCGATGAAGCCACGACAGGGAGGGTGCCAATCGGCGTCCTTGTCTCACCCTGGGCATCTGTTAGCGGCTCGGCGCCGTACGCCCCAATCATCAACCCGTAGTCGGCGGGCTCGGTTCCAGGTCTTGGTGTTAGACGAAATTGAGTGAAGGTCAGTCCTTCTTCCTTCGCCCTGGCTGGAACATCCTGCTGAGCGTAAACCTTCCCATCATTGCCGATCAGGTGGGCAAATAAAGAAAGGCTTCCGTCAGATTCGGTTAAGGGGCGCCAGGCAAGCGTAAGACGAGATTCACGACCAACTTCGACCTCTGGGTCGTCGACCGAAAAACCCAAAATCTCTATAGATTCACCGAAGGTAAAATCCAGGGGATCGAATTTGGCCGGAAGATCATAAGTAGGTGCGTCACCATACAAAAACGCGTCGGCGACTGGATCGGCAGGAGGTATAGAGGCATATGCTTCTTGGTCGAAGTGAGTGGCAAGGACCGGGCGACCGGTGCTTAATTCCTCCTGGATCCGGCGTGCCCAGGTAAGGCCATATTCCTCGGCCGTTGGATATACAAAACTAACCTCAACATCAGGGCGCTTACCTTCCACTTCCTGCAGGTACCAGAGAGGAGTCACCCAATGCCAGTCGGCGAGTATCACCGTATCAACAGGCGCTTCTTCTAGCATCTTTTCGGTGAAATCGCGGGTGTTGCTCATCTCCGCAAGATATGTAAAACTCGGAAGTCGCTCTATCCCTTGGACAATCACAACAAGGACAACAATGCCCACGAAGATGGAGGTGACCGCTCCAAATCCGGTGGATATTGCGCCATCGTCCCTATCTGCGCGAAGGCCGTTATGTACGTAGCTAACTGCGTAGCCCAGCATTATCGCAAGTGGAACGTAGGCCGGCATAAGGTACTCAACAGTCTGTGGCGCCCTGTACATAGCGGTAACCAAGACCATAATAGCGAACGAACCGCCTAGAAGGAATGCCAGCTTGCGATCGCGCCACATTAATAGAAGAAATCCGATTGCCATTACGATCAGAATCAGGGCATTGAATTGAAAGGTCATGACGTTAGTCATTATTTTTAGCCGCTCCCAGAGGATTCCAGGTTCGGTATAATAGAAGAAGTCGCCACGGAAGCCTAGAGCCAGCACGTGATTCAAAAAGCCTTTTACGGTTGTCAAATCTGCTGGGGCGCCCTGGGCGCCGGCTGCGGCTCTAAGAGGCAGATACAATAATGGCAACAGACCAACAAGGACAGCCAATATGAGCCAGGGCCACAAGCGAGGCTGCCTGATCCAGTTCCGGTCTATCAAGAAGAGAAAGAGTATAAAGACCAATCCCATGAAGATTAGCGACGTATGGTGCGTGATGCCAAGCGTCAGGACCAATACGAAGGCAATCGAAAGCAACCAAAGGACTCTTGATGCAGGTCGAATCTCAGAATTATCGGTCTCTTGATCTGAATCGAGTTCCTTCTCTTTCGCTCTCTCTTCTCTATACCTGATAAGAAGGTAGATGGCGAGGGCAGCAAATAAGGCGGTCAAGCTGCGGACGTTGGTAGTCGTCGATTGGGCCCAGAACGTCGTTGCGGTTCCAAGAGCGAGGGCTGAAACGAGCCCACCAATGATAGTGCGCGTGAGGCGGTAGACCGAACAGTAGACTAATAATAGAGTCAGTGTTCCTGTTAGAACTGACAACGCGTTTACCATGGTGGCTGGGGTCACGCCAAAAGGTAGGCGCGTCATAGAGTTGGCCAATAGCGTGTACAAGGGGAAGCCTGGGGGGTGGGCGACACCGAGTGTAGCCGCAACTAGCTGGAATTCTCCGCTGTCGGCCGGCAGTAGACCGGGCGAGAGGGTAGTCAAATAGAGAATGAGAAACCCAGCCGCAAGTAATATCGCTGTAATAATCGGCAGCCGCCTGCTCAGGCTAGAGGAACTCTTTTGTCGCGAAGCGTAGTTTAGGATTCCTATTAGAAAACTCAATGTGGCGGCTGAAAGCGCGCCGCGCATATCGGCATCGGGATAGACGACGTAGAGGAACAAGAACAATAGGGGCCACGTTCGCTCCATCGGCTGCTCCCTTAACCCAAGGATTGAAAGGCCTATCGTAACGGCGGTAATAGCGATTGCTCCAATCAACCCAGGTTGAAACAGTTCACTAAGGACGCGCCCGACATAGAGTCCAAGCACCGCAGGCGGACCGAGCCACCCCCAGCGGCCGATCACCTGGTCTATTTTTCTCACCAAAACCTCCATAGACCGGATTATACATGACCATCCGCCTAAATCCCTGAAGATAGCTGTACGGAATAACGTTCGTCTCAGAATGTCAGCCGACGCTGCAGTTGAACATACAGGACATGTGAAGTTGAGCCATAACTTTGGTACATACCAGGCATCATCTATCACTGGCGAGCTACTTATGGACAATTAGGCCATAAAATAGGATGATCAGGATTGTCTGATCGGAGCCGGAGATATCTGTGTTGGCATTTGAGCCAGGCATTTGTGCCAGGCATCTGTGCTCAGCATAAATGTTCTGCATCGCAGACTCCTTGTATCATGTTGGAGTCGGATGCTGAGGACCATAAGATGAAAAGTCACTACGTGGCCGCTGAGGAGTTTCACAGAGCAAGAAATCGTGCTTCGTTCCAGGAACTACTTGCCCGTTTGACACGGAATCCGGTGGAGCTGCTTTCATATGAAGAAGTTCGCCAAAAACTGAGGACTAGTGGCGTTGCCTCTCAATCTATTAGGGAAGTTCCGCTGGATGCCATTGTGGGAAGCGTGGGGCGGTATACTGATTTTACACGATCGTTTTTGCCGCGGCGCACCAGCGATAGGGAAAGATGGGTAAGGATCATGGTCGCCACGAACGACGCCAGTGGACTCCCACCTGTCGACCTTTATCTCATAGATGAAGTTTACTTTGTCTCGGATGGCCATCACCGTGTTTCTGTCGCTAAGGAGGTTGGCGCGGACACCATACAGGCATACGTGACTGAGATTCGTTCTGATATTCCGCTATCGACCGATGACCGCCGAGAGGATCTCATCTTGAAGGCCGAGTACGCTGATTTCTTGAACCAGACACAGATCACCGCCTCGCGTCAAAATGCGGACCTTACCGTCTCAACGGCCGGGCAATATGGTAAGTTGCTTGATCACATTAGTGTTCATAGATATTTCCTGGGGATCGATCTTGACAAAGAGATCTCATATGCCGAAGCGGTAGTGCACTGGTATGACACGGTTTATCTGCCCGTCATTCTTATCGTGCGCGATCTAGGTATCTTGCATGATTTTCCTCAGCGCACCGAGGCGGATCTATATTTATGGATCACCCAGCATCGTGCTGGAATAGTTGAGACGATTAATTGGGACGTGGATTATGAGGCAGCGGCGGTTGATCTCATCGAGCATAAAGGACCGCGATGGCGGCGGATAATTTCGCGACTTGGTAGAAATGTAATTGATATTGTTTTGCCCGAAGAGTATTCAGTGACCTCGGATAGGGCTAACTTACATTATGTAAAGAAGAAAGTCCCTGAGAGACGTCGTTTATTTATCGACATACTGGTGCCTATCAGCGGACTAGAAGTAGGTTGGATTGCCCTTGACCAGGCATTGGATGTAGCCACGCGAGAGGGTGGTCGTGTACTCGGCCTCCACGTATCGGCCGGAGATGATGAGCCTGACTCCCTGTTAAAATCCATGGAAGACGGTTTTTACTGGAGATGTGGCGAAAAGGGGGTACGAGGCACATTGGCTTTCGCTAATGGAACCATTGCCCGAACGATATGCGAACGTGCGCGTTGGACCGATCTCGTGGTAGTTAAGCTCATGTATCCCCCTGGATCCTCAGCGCTCGAGCGATACAGCTCTGGTTTGGCTAAGATGATACGGGGCTGCTCTCGACCCATACTCGTGGTTGCAGGTGATGTTACGCCCCTTAATAAACCGCTTCTCGTCTGGGAAGACAATGAGAAATCGAACCTTGCCTTGATGGTCGCCGCTTATGTCGCTGGGCAATGGAAGCTCCCAATTGTTGTCCTTGCCCGTAACGACAGAGGTACTCAATCGCCAGAAAGTATGGAGAAGCTCCACGATTATCTTGTTGAGTTTGACCTTGACGTGACGTATTTAACCGGCGACATAGGTTCAACTGAAGAGATTCTTGGCATCGCTGATGAAAGGTGCTGCGACTGGATAATATCTGGTGGATATGAGAGCAGCGCGTTGATGGAGATCGTACTCGGCACAACGTTGGACGAGTTGCTGGGCCAATCGACCATTCCCATATTGATCTGCCAATAATTGTAGCCTTTGCTTTGTTCTTCTACGGTGTGGATCGTTGCCCTGGTTCAGATATACCA
>JAUVOB010000314.1 GCA_030599405.1 Chloroflexota bacterium
CTGGCCATCTTATGACCGCGTCTTGTGCATATCGACTCCCATAAGATGCTGCCAAAACACTAGCAATTAGGGCTGCAAAAAACGGAAGCAGGAAGCGTAACATGTCTGACAAGACAAATACCAAGTTTCCCAAGAATCCAAATGGGCCGATGTTCTCCTCAAGCCATTCGCCCGCAATAACGCCTAATTGGCCGACCAAGGCAAGACCGAATAGGAGTAAACCAATTATCAGGACACTCTGAATCAAATAAAGAACACGGTGGGCTATTTCGCCCTCAGCCAATCGGTCAATTAATCTGCTACTTCTCGTAAGGGCCAACCAGAGAATCGCCGCCGTAAGGATCAGGGCTACGATTCCGTAAGCGATGTTGCCTATCAGATCCGCCGAAAGACCCACCAGGAAAATCGTAGCAAACAACACGACGGCGCCTGCGGCCGCTGCAGCGATTACAGCCCCCATAATGGATGCCATGGGCGCAGTGATATTCTCCATCAAGTTTCGAGCGGCTAAGAATGAAACCGGAACCGCCAGGAATGTACCAACCGTTGAAGCCAAAAGGGCCATGAGGATGGTTTCGATAATCCTCTCAATGGTGATCTTCGTAGTCTCGCTGAGAATTCGATTTCCAGTGTCCTCGTCTACCGTCACAATATCAGGATCCGCGAGTAAGCGAAGGACGCGGACGAGGCTATCCTGGCGCTCGGGATCTAGAGGCTTGGCGAGGTTGATTTCTGTCTTCTGGACCGCGAAGGCATAGACAAGCAAAATGCCAAGAATACCAAGAATGGTAAATAAGAGTCTCCTACCCGCTCGCTTCTGCGCCTGTTCGTCCATCTTTATCTTCGTTGATGTAATTCCTAATGCTAGATAACTCTCTTACGAATTCGAGAACTAATATAATCAAGAAGAGTAACAACGACAGCGATGGCGATAACCATGACTGCCGCTTTTTGATACAAGGTCTGATTGGTATAACGGAAAAGTACTACACCTATTCCGCCACCGCCGACGAAACCGATTATGGTGGACATCCTGACATTGATGTCCCAACGGTAGAAGATAAAGGCTATAAAGTGAGGCACAACTTGGGGGACTACGGCGTAGACAATCATCTGCATCCGGCTTGCCCCAGTCGCGGTAACGGCTTCAACAGGTCCCTCGGAGATATTTTCTACTTGCTCCGAAAACAGCTTGCCGAGATCCGCAACAGAATTAAGCATGAGTGCCATAACACCGGCGAATGGTCCAATTCCGACCCAGACCACAAAGACGAAACCAAGTATCACAGGTTCGATGGCCCTCAAACCATTCAGTACTGTCCGGGTAACAGAATAGGTGAGCATGCCTATTGGGAAAAGGCGCTTAGGGTTCGCCCGGAAAGATAGCAGGCCGGTGATTATGGCCAAGGGCATTGCTATTAGTGCCAGGGTATAGAAAAGCTCAGGTTGTTCGGTCGGTAGTTGTCGACATAGCCCAAGCAGACAAATCCAATTGAGGGCATATAGAAGTCCGAACGTGAAGAGGAACGTGCCCAGAGCTGTCAATACACCGGTTAAGATTTTCCCAGGCGTCTCTTTCAACTTCAGGACGGCTTCCTGACCATACCGGCTGGCATATGATGCTGCCACAAGACCGCTTATCGCAGCGACCATGATTGCGAGAAAAACACGCGCCAGCTCGGATAGAATAGCAATAAAGTTGCCAATGAATCCTAAAAACCCGAGATTCACTCGCAGCCAATCTCCGGCAGTCATACCCAGAACTGCCAATAGGCCGATTCCAATGATAAACAGCAGTATAACTATCAGGGTAAGTCCTGTGCCGACTGATGTGGTTCTCGCCGATTGCGTGCTTGTCCGGGGCATTGCAAATCTCATGAGTGACCAGGCCACGGACACGACGATGGCGAAAGCAATGAAACCGATCCACAGATTCTCAGTTAGCTGGTCAACCAACGAGGAGACCTGCCGGCCGACGAATAATCCGAGGAAGGCTCCAATTGGTATGGCAATGATCGCGGCCATCAGCGCGGCTAGAGGGGCGCCCACATCCGCCATCAGATTTCTTGCTGCCAAGAAAGAGATCGGAATAGCCAGAATAGACCCCAGGGTGGAAGCCATCAAGGCCATCAATATGGTTATGAGTATCAGATCGAGGGTTTCTAGCGTCGTATCACTGAGATAAGGATAGGTGATTCTGCGACTTAACAGTTCGACAACGGCCAGTCTTTGAGATTCCTCATGTTCGCGGACATCTGACATAGTAAAGGTTATGGCGAAATCACCCGCTTCGTCCGTCTTAAACTCTGCGATCTCCCGCGATATCGTTTCGATAACGGATACGTCTTGCCAGGAGAGGTCGATCTCAGATTGAGACACGACGGCGGCGACCAGATCGTCAGGCGGTTCTTTTGAACAGTCGAAGGTCTCAGCAGTGATCTCGTCGCTATATGGAGAGAGGAGTTCACCATCCGATTGGTGCGCCCGAACCCTATAGCTGTATACGCTACTGCATATCAGATCAACGTCCTCAAAGGAACTAGCACCAAAGCGGGTGTGACCGATCTCGATCCACTCATCATCTTCGCTCGAACGTTCAATGGAGTAGACTGCCTCCCCGTTTGTATAGTCCTGCCAGCTCAGAACGACCTGGAATTGGGCTACACCGGCTCCCGTAAGATCAGTTGCAGGGGGAAGACCACACTGCCCTGTTGCCTCACTGACGGCCTCGCTATACTGCGAATACTGTCCATCAATTTCCTGGAACCCTCGAACCCGATAGAAATAGTCGGTCTCGCATCCAAGACCTGAGTCTCTGTAGCTTGTGGAATCGGCCGGAATCGTATCAGTCTCAGACCAATCCAGGCCATCGAGCGAACGTTCAATAAGATAGGTAGATTCGTTCTCCTGGTTATCAGTCCATCCAAGATCGATTTGCGATTGGGAAAATGCTTCTGCAATCAGATCTCCAGGCGGGGCTTTTTCGCAAGGGTTTGTGCTATCACTGGCGATACCGCTGAACCGTGAGAATTGCCCATCAACATCACGAACATATCGAACACGATAATTGTAAGCTGCGCTGCAAGAGAGTCTCTCATCGAGGTATTCACGATTGCCGAATGGTACTCGACCAATCTCCGTCCAGATATCATCAAGGGCAGACC
>JAUVOB010000181.1 GCA_030599405.1 Chloroflexota bacterium
GTTGGCATGCTCGACCCACCTCGTCCAGAAGTAAGGGAGGCGGTGTCAACCAGCCGCTCCGCCGGGATAAGGCCGATTATGATAACCGGTGACCATCCCTTGACGGCGAAGCATATCGCGGACAAACTCGGTATCTCGACAGACGGGCACATTCTTACCGGAATGGATCTGACGAATATGCCCAAGGAGGACCTCAGAGATAGCGTGGAGGATGTTTCGGTATTTGCCCGCGTTTCACCGGAGCATAAGCTGGATATCGTCACAGTACTTCAACAAAAGGGTGAAGTCGTTGCCATGACCGGTGACGGCGTCAACGACGCACCGGCGCTGAAAAAAGCCGACATCGGTGTAGCCATGGGCATAACCGGCACGGACGTATCGAAAGAAGCCTCAGATATGGTTCTTCTGGACGATAATTTTGCTACTATCGTTTCGGCGATCGAAGAAGGGCGCGTTATCTATGACAACATCAGGAAGTTCATCAAGTACATTCTTTCGAGCAATACAGGTGAAATTTGGGTAATGTTGTTGGCGCCATTCCTGGGTATGCCCTTGCCCCTCTTGCCGCTTCAGATTCTTTGGATCAACCTGGTAACGGACGGATTGCCCGGACTCGCATTAGCGGTAGAGCCCGCCGAAAAAGGAATCATGAGTCGCCCTCCATTTAAACCTGGCGAGAGTGTATTTAGTCAGGGCATAGGGCGTCAAATTATCTGGATCGGGATTCTAATGGGCGCGGTATCCTTGGGAGTTGGATTAGTTGCCTACGTGGCCCAGGGCCGAACCCTTGGTGGTACTTGGCAGACCATGATATTCACGACGCTAACACTGGCTCAGATGGGCAACGCGCTGGCAACACGCTCTAAACGTGATTCCCTATTTACCATCGGCATCACCTCAAATCGGGTGATGCTTGGCGCTGTTCTCCTGACGTTTATACTCCAATTGGCGGTCATCTATCTCCCGTTTCTCCAACGTCTGTTCAAGACCGAGGCATTGTCAGGCTATGAGCTCCTGATCTGCTTGGTGATGAGTACCGTCGTGTTTTGGGCTACCGAACTCGAGAAATGGTTTCTTCGAAGGAAGGAACGAAACGTGCGGTTTAGTATTGCCTAGATTAAGCTATCGCATCTAGCTCTAGAAATGGACGCTCGACCTATCAAATCTGGAAACCGATAATTGTGTTAATTGATACTCATTGCCATCTTGATTTTGATTCATTTGACGCCGATAGGGGTGAGGTGATAAATAGGGCGCGGGAAGCTGGCGTCAACCGGATAGTTGTACCATCTCTTGACCTTAACAACTGTGAAAAGGTCTTAGGGTTAGCGGACATGTACGAAGGCGTTTACGCAGCGGTTGGAATTCATCCCAATTCCTCAAAGGATTGGCGGGATGAATGGGTCGGTAAGCTGCGCACCTTGGCCCAGCGCAAGGAAGTCGTAGCAATCGGTGAAATCGGTCTCGATTATTACAGGGATCGAGCACCCAGAGAGACACAGAGGAGATCGCTGCAAGCCCAACTCGGGCTAGCAGCGGAACTGAATCTACCGGTGATTTTACACAACAGGCAATCCGATAGCGACTTAATCGACGCTCTCAGGACATCTGATAATTCAGACCTCGATGAACCCGGTGTTTTGCACTCTTTTTCAACAACATGGAATACCGCTGCTGCAGCCCTGGACATGGGCTACTATCTGGGATTTAGTGGGCCGGTAACTTACAAGAAAGCAGACGAGTTGCGGGAGGTTGTATCGAAGGTACCAATGGATCGCATTGTCCTTGAAACGGATGCCCCTTTCTTGGCTCCACAGAAGTATCGCGGCAGGCGTAATGAACCGGCTTACGTCTCCCTAGTAGCCGAAAGGATCGCGATGATTTACGGTTTGGAATATGAGGAGCTTACCCAACAGACCTCTGAAAACGCCATCCGATTGTTTGGGAAGAGCTTGACTTAGAGATGGACGAACGTCAAATCACGATTCCAGATGCCAACGTGATAGACCTCTCGGTAGTAATCGTTAGCTGGAATATTCGCGAACTTCTCGGCGCTTGCCTCCAGTCAATTGATAACGGACGCGGTGCACTAAACATCGAAGTCATTGTCGTGGACGGCGGTTCGAGTGATGGCTCTCCCGAAATGTTAACGGAAGAATTTCCATGGGTTCGCCTGATTGCTCGGTCGGATAACGTTGGTTTTCCGAAAGGCAACAACATCGGACTCGCGGAAGCACGAGGTAGATTGCTGCTACTGTTAAATCCCGATACCGAGATTGAAGGTGAGGCGTTATCTACGATGGCCCACTATCTGAACACGCATCGGAAGGTTGGGATCATCGGGGCGAAATTACTTAATCCCGACGGATCTATCCAATCCTCACGACGCCGGTTTCCCACATTGGCGATGGGGTTTTTCGAAAGCACCTGGTTACAACCTATTGCTCCCAGTTCGCTTATGGATAGGTACTATGCTGCGGATTTGCCAGACGACATTGTTTCTGAAGTAGATTGGCTGGTAGGCGCGTGCTTGATGACACGTCGCGAAGTTCTGGAAGACGTCGGACCGCTGGATGAGGCCTATTTTATGTATTCTGAAGAATTAGACTGGTGCCGTCGGGCTAAGGAAAAGGGATGGCAGGTCGTCTACCTGCCCGATGCCAGGATCGTGCACCATGTTGGTAAAAGCAGCGAGCAAGCCGTCACCGAGCGTCATATCAACTACCAAAGGGCTAAGTTACGCTACTTTCGAAAGTTTCATGGTAGGATTCCCGCGAACATACTTAGACTCACGCTACTATTGAATTACCTGTTTCAAATCATACTGGAGGCTTCCAAAGGAGTGCTCGGGCTTAAGCGCTCCCTAAGATGGCAGAGGGTTCGAGCATATTGGAAAGTAGTTCGAACCGGCTTAACACCTGCTGGGTATTGAGATGAAGATCGGTCTTGTTACTGGGGAATACCCGCCAATGGAAGGCGGCGTTGGGGCCTTCACTCAGGAATTGGCCAAAGCTCTTAGCGATGCTGGGAATGAAGTGCACGTCATCACTTCACGCCTGTCACGACCGAAAGTTGAGGATCGCAGTCTCTGGGACTTTCATGAACCGTATGATATTGGTTATGCCCAATTGCATGCCCGTGTCGGTCGCTGGTGGTGGTCCGCGATGAGCACGATTGCCCAAATCGTTGCCAGATACGATCTGGATATCGTCAATATCCAATATCAGGCGGCCGCTTTCGACATGAATGTCCCAGCTATCAATTTCCTCCCCTGGCGACTCCGAGAGATGACGAAGACCGTGGTCACATTTCATGACCTTCGCGTGCCCTATCTCTTTCCTAAGGCAGGGCGTCTGCGAGACGGATTAGTTCGCAGACTGGCTCAGACTGCCGATGGAATTATCGTTACGAATCTAGAGGATTACGAAATCCTGGCTCAAACCGATCGATCCGCAGAGCTGATGGTACAGCTACCAATTGGGAGTAATATCAAGGCAGTAAAACCCTCTGCAGTTGATATTGAAAACACAAGACGCTCCTTACTCAGCCAGGAGGATGGCATTCTGCTTGGGTATTTTGGATTTCTTAACGAGACCAAAGGGGCGGATGTTCTGGTCGAATCGCTCGCCCGGTTGCCACAACGTTTCGAGCTGGTCTTCATCGGTGGACAGACCGGGAGCAGTGATTCGATTAGCAACAAGGCGTTTCTTGCGAGGTTGCGGGAGCTTGTAGATGAGTTGAACCTCCAGAAGCGAGTTCACTGGAGCGGCTTTCTCGACGAAGAGGATGTATCAATGCACCTCTTCGCCAGTGATATGATCGTGATGCCATATCGCGACGGAGTCTCGCTTAGGAGGGGAACCTTGATGGCGGCGCTCGCTCACGGCCGTCCCATCATCACCACGAAACCGACCACGCCGATCGATCAACTCATTCATGGGGAGAACGTATGGATGACGCCGGTTGACGATCCTGAAGAGCTAAGCGATGCTATTGATCACTTGGCGGCCGACCCAGATCTCCGGGCAAAGTTGGGTGCAACGGCCGAGGAGACGTCTTTCCAGTTCAGTTGGGATGAGATCGCTGCCAAAACGGTAGCATTTTACAAGGAGATCATCGCATCAAGCAGCTAAGATACCTTCTTCACCTCAGGAAGATCTGTGACTGAGAAGCGCTGGTTGGTTCTTATCCTAATCCTATTCACCGGTTTGGGTATCACCTATGCCGTTGTTACCCCGATCTTTGAAGCCTCTGATGAACTTTGGCACTATCCTATGGTGAGGCACCTGGCTGATGGCAATCCTCTACCTGTCCAGGTATTCGATCCCCTTGAAGCCGGACCATGGAAACAGGAAGCCAGCCAACCTCCCTTGTACTATTACCTGGGAGCTGCGCTTACATTCTGGATAGATACATCGGATATGGAAGATGTCCGTTGGCTCAACCCCCATGTTGATAACGGTGTGATCACCGAAGATGGCAACATAAACCTGGTCATTCATGATCCGTCATTGCCATCCTGGGAAGGCGTGCCATTGGCGATCCGTATCGTTCGCCTGGCCTCTGTTTTGCTCGGAACAGCCACGGTCTATCTGACCTATCGTATCGCCAAGGTAGTCGCGCCCACCAGGCCGGAAATATACCTTGGGGCTGCGGGGGTGAACGCTTTCATTCCTATGTTCCTGTTTATCAGTGGCGCAGTGAACAATGATAATCTGGTCATTATGCTCTCGTCGTTGGCACTGCTAATGATCATCAATCTTGGTAGTCATCCTGAGCGTCAACAA
>JAUVOB010000035.1 GCA_030599405.1 Chloroflexota bacterium
ACCACGCCCTTTTCACTCGTTCCCGCCCGCTTCAAGTAGGTTGCGAATCCTTGGGCGCAACGACGTACGTTGTCATAGGTATAATCTTCTGCGATACGGCCGCGCCAGCCGTCAGTACCAAATCGAATAGTTGTCATTAAGCAACCTCCCG
Organism: Chloroflexota bacterium; assembly: GCA_030599405.1. Lineage (GTDB taxonomy): Bacteria > Chloroflexota > Anaerolineae > Promineifilales > Promineifilaceae > UBA11865. Next base: position 152 of record JAUVOB010000035.1, read on the forward strand.
TTCAGAAAGAGAATGTCTTTGTATCAAGAAACGCCATGGATTGGCTATGCCAATAACAAATCTCTTTCAGCCAAACATTAATTTGGTGTCACGCCATCTCGGATAAATTCTAGATCGGCGTCGACCATCATTTTCACCAGACTTTCAAAGGAAACTTCAGGCTCCCAGCCGAGCTCATCATTAGCCCTCGCGGCATCTCCAACAAGCTCATCAACCTCGGCCGGTCGGACGAATCGCGGATCTTGGACGACGTAATCATGCCAGTCAAGATCGACATAGCCGAAAGCAACCTCAAGAAAATGTTGTACGGAGTGCGTCATGCCCGTGGCGATTACGTAATCAACAGGCCGGTCATTCTCGATCATATGCCACATCGCCTTAACGTAGTCTCCTGCGAAACCCCAATCTCTCCGGGCATCAAGATTTCCGAGACGGAGCTCGTTGCTTAATCCATGTTTGATCCGAGCCACTTCGCGTGTGATCTTTCGCGTGACAAATTCCAATCCTCGCCGGGGTGACTCGTGGTTAAACAAGATTCCCGATACCGAATGTAGACCATAGCTCTCCCGGTAATTAACCGTGATCCAATGTCCGTAAACTTTGGCCACACCATATGGACTGCGGGGGTAGAATGGCGTCCTCTCGGTTTGGGGGACTTCAACAACTTTCCCAAACATCTCGCTGGAACTTGCCTGGTAGAAACGAATATCTGGATCGACAATTCGTATCGCGTCAAGAAGCCTCGTTACGCCTAGGGCTGTCACCTCGCCTGTGAAAACAGGCTGTGACCACGAGGTTTGCACAAAGGATTGAGCCGCTAGGTTGAAAACCGTGTGCGGCCTGTGCTCTTCTAATACATGAATTAGGGAAACCTGGTCAAGCAAATCGCCAGGTGCTAATTCGATCTTGTCCTGAATATGGGATATGCGGTGGAAATTAATGGTGCTGCTTCGCCGCACCATACCAACGACTTCATAGCCCTTTTCTAACAAAAAGTCCGCCAGATATGAACCATCCTGGCCCGTTATTCCCGTGATAAGTGCTTTTGGCAAGACATCTCCTCGTGAACGTTGTTTATCTCGCGGAATTATAACTTAGCCGTCTTACCTCGTAAAACGCAGTAATTATGAGCAGACCTCGCCTCTCTTGTCCGCCGGGAAAATTATCCGGTAGTGGATTCAGTACTCGGTTAAGAACAAGAGCGCGTATCAGAGATCGCTAGGCGGCTACGTTTGGGCGACTCTCCTGAAATTTTCATGCAATCTAACCCATGTTTGTACAATCTGATCCGCTCGCTAGCCAGTCGAGATATCGTGCTAGCCAACTCACTTGCTATCATGAGCAACGCAGCATCTATGCCTTTCGCCCGTGGCTAATGATGGGAAAGTTGTGGGTGTATAGAATTGCCCGATTTTGGCTCTCAACGAACGATTTCGATGTCCGTGAGGTAGATGAAGTCATCGCCAGAACCCAGGATGCGCATCCTATCATTCGAGATTAGGTCATACATTCCGACCAGAAGTGGTACTTTATCGATCTCCATTACCTCTGGCAGTTCGAGGAGATGGGGATCAGCTACGACTTGGCCTGGTTCCCATCTGGTCGTTGGATTGATGGCGCACTCTGGAGCGCCATCGTGTTGGGCCCACATAAAACCGTCATAAAGATGTACAAATACCTGCTTGTTTTGAGATATTGGACCGAGCGCCTCCCAGTAGAGGGTTACGGTTATCTCCCCACCAGGTTTTGCATCTGAAAGATCGAGATCGTAGCCCAGGAGACGGACTTGCCCATCAAGGGTAGCGTTAACAGGGTATGCACCGGTTTGACGTGGCGGAGTCGCCTCCTCCGGAGTTAGCCAGCGCTGAAATTTTGTGGCATCGACCGTCCCGATCTCGTCGACAGGCTCGCGTCCGTAGATTACGAGTCGAGGCTCTCCCTTAACGTGTATCACATCGCGAACCCCATACTCGTCGATCCTTTCAAGATCGAGAAAAACTTCGTCCTGGGCATTGGCCGCTATCAGAATCGTTTCCGCGTCATTACAATGTGTTCGTGGGCTCTGCGCCATGTACCAGTTCGAGATCTCCTCTTCTTCATTACTCGAATAGGGGTAAGCTGATTGGGGCATAAACTCCATTGCAGCCCTCCATCCGGCCTGGTGGGGAAATCCGAAAAGTCCGTATTTCGGCGGTTCATCCCAAGTTACCGGGTACAACGCTGGCAATGGCCTGTTATCTTCCCAGGTGCGCTGTCTTTCCGCGTTTATGTCAACAAACATGAGTGTCGGATAGATCAGTACAAGAATCAGCCAGACGGCAGCTGTAATCATGGTCGCGATCTCTAGTACCTTGTTTTCCCTCCGTTTGATCGACTCCCATATCTCGGAGGTAGCGTAGCCGGCTAGGATCACGGCGCCGGGGACAATCGTATAAACATGCGTTCTGGGATCTCCGACGATCGCCAGGTAGAAAATAAGAGGAACAATAAGATAGATAGCGGCAGCAATCTCTCGTCTTTTCCGAAGCGAATGAATTAGGCCAATAGCGCCAAAGAGAAGGATTCCTAACACGAACCAGATACTGTTATAGAAGGTCATCATCTGCCACAGCGCCCGTCCGCTCCAGCCAAAAAGCGATGCGTTATCAGATACGGTGACTCGATCAGCCAGTAAATAATCAAACGTCCGGCCGGCATTCGGACTTAAGGCAAATGGTAGGTAGAAAACTCCAACAACAAGTATTCCAAGGAGGAGTGACGTGGCTATGGGCTTGAGACGAAGCTGATCAGGTTTGCACAGACGTCCACAGAGAATCCATAAAATTGCTGGTAGCACGAGGATCGCATCGTAATGGGCCAATAATCCTGCAGCTAGGAATGCCGAAGTTAGCAACAGGTGTCTTTGACGACCCCTTTCCCGGAATCGCGTTGCTGTTATTAGGGCAAGCGTGCCCCACAACATCACGAGGTTCTGATATTGGACGATTCGGCTGAAGGCTATGCCAAATCCACCCACTGCGAATAGTAGGCCAGCCACTACTCCTGCCTTTCGACCAAACCATATTCGGGCAAGCCAGTAGATAGCGACAACTTCAAGCAAGCCCACCCACGTAAAAGGCAGACGTGACCAATAATCGTCAATTGTCCCTGTTAGGGCCCATACCGCCGCTGGGAGAAGAATCTCAACGGGTCCTTTCTGATGGAGGAAAACCTCGCCCTCGTCTCCGGTCAATATTGAGGCCGCACGGACCATAATGATGCCTTCATCGCCTTGGAACTCTTTGTAGCCAAGGTTCGTTAGCCTGAGAAATAGGGCGATGAGAACTATAATGCCGAGGGCAAGCCAATGTCTCTTAGATCCTTCGAGATCAATTGGAACAAATGTGCCCCGTCTCCAGGTTGCCAGCAGGGGAGGACCATTGATCACCAGCAGTCCACCGATGATATACCAGGGAGATACATCTCCTGGCAGATAGCCTGTGACTAGCATAAGGAGGGCAACAAGCAGGAGAGATAAGCCAGAAGCAATAAGCAGCCGCTCAACTGCGGGACCATCTAGATACAGAAACCAGCAGATAGCAGGCATTATCCAGAGAAGGATGAAGGCTGGAATCTGTGCTGTTGGTGAATCGCGAAGAATCGCGAGCAGGAGTCCTATTACAAGATATCCTGCAGCAATGCCTAATATTGCTCTCCGTGAATCGTCACTCATCGCTGCCCACATTATAAATGAGGATGGAGTATCCTATCCTGTCGTCTGGTTCACGATCTCTGAACCAGGTAAATACCCTTTTTTCATCCAATGGCAGTTCCCAGAGATTGCTGGCACTTATCGCATAAACACCGGGATCAGGAGAGCTGGGATCGATTGGTGTATTCCACCAGAGATCAAAATGATAGGGTAACCCGGGAAGCGGATCATAGGTGATTTCGTAGTAATCCGGATCGGCGGTTCCGAACCACGAGAGCCAGACTCGTTCCACTCCGTTTTCCACCATCCAATGGTTAAGGCGCACCATGTCCTGCCCCCAATCAAGGTTGCTATCAACGAGAACCTTGTGTCCGTTTTTTGGTCCACCAGCTATAAGATTGAAATAGCTCAAGTACGAAGGATGCATCAGCAGGTCAATAACAACAAGCGAGAGAAATGCTGCGATGAGGAGGATGGGACCGAAGGCAGGTCTGGCTGCTACAAATCGAGGCCGGCTCAACTTCACTTGCGCCAACCCGCAGATGACGATTATTAGGAATGGTACTATGGGAAGAAGATGTCGATATCCAATATTTAGGGCGCTCTGCATGCTAATTAGGAAGTAAGCCGCACCTGGTATTAGCAAAAATAACGCATTCGAACGGCTTTTACGCTCCCATATGAGTAGAATTGACGATACCAGGGCCAATACTTGCAGAATTATTGGCGTCTTTACTAGATAAGTAATTGGAAAATAGTACCACCAACCGGTATCGGAGAAATCACCAAGCAGGTAGGCAGGCCGTCCGCCTTCGCTAAGGCTAATTATCTGTTCAAGTCCAGCCCAATATGTCGGCATTGGCATTGAAATTCCTTCAAAATACCCGGCCCAAGAACCAACAAGGCGCGAAGGACCCCACTCCAAACCATAGATGATCCAAAGCACAATGAAGCCTAGCGCTGCCGCCACGATCAATTGGGTAGTTCGCTGAACGGCCGATCTCAAACGCCAGCGATTACCATATAGAGGTAGAATTGCCATGATCACGAAAATTGGCAAGAAGATCAACATCGATAGTTTGCTGCCTATTGCCAGGCCAATCGCAATCCCCGCAGCAAGGGTACGCCGCCAGTTCCATCGTTCGTGATTCCAGAGGCGCCATAAAAGAAACGTAGCCAAAAGTAGAAAAGTCGTGCCGCCAATATCGGTCGTTGTATACCTGCCGTGAGCCAAGATATTGGGCTCCAATAGAAGGAGAGCGAAGGCGAAAAACGCCGCTAGCTTCCCCCACATTTCTCTTGCGAAATGGAAACCGGTCAGAGCCAATCCAAGAGTAAGAAAGACTATCGGCAATCTCGCCAGAAAGATCATCCTACCTGGATCGTTGTCTCGTTCCCAGAAAAACTCATCGGCAAACGCATACCAACCCTGGCGATCTTCCCAGCTGGGATGATCTGTTGGCAAGTCGATTTCTTGCTCGGTAAGCAGAGGAAGGGCGCTGATCGAATTAATCAGAGGGGGGTGCTCGAGACTCAACCGGGGATCCCCTGTCTTCAGAAAGGCGATGCCGCGAGCCAGGTGGTTTTGTTCATCCATTGTCGGGCTGTCGCCGACTAGGCTGTTAAGAGCAAGGAAGAAGAATAGCAGGATGATTGGTACGGCAAAAACAACCGCCGGTATCCGGGCAATACGTGCCATGGGAGGTCATTATAGGTCACCAGCATGTGCCCTGGCAATAATGCTGGAGAAACAGGACGACAGGTCCAAGTGACTATTCCCTGACTTTGAAATAGAATTCTCGTAGATGAGTAAACGTATTTCTACGCTGCTAAAAGTGGGGATAACAGTAATTGGGCTGGCCATCGTACTCTGGAGGATTTCACCAGGGGAGGTTCTTCAGGTTCTTCGAGATGCTACATGGAGCTGGGTTCTTGTGGCATTTCTCCTGGTCGTTGCTAGCCTTTTCCTTCGCGCTTTTCGTTGGCAGATCCTCTTGCGGGGCTTAAATGCTACTGTTGGCTACGGCCGCTTAGCGGAACTGTATTTCGCCGGCAACTTCTTCAACGCGTTCCTGCCTAGCGGCTTTGGCGGCGACGCTGTCAGGATAATAGAGGTTGCGAGAGATGTGCCGGGTAACATTGCCGCCGGAACTGTCATAGTCGACAGAATTACTGGTCTCGTCATGTTATTTGTCATGGCCCTCCTGGTACTGCCCTTTCGACCCGAAGGATTTCCTACCCATCTCACATGGATCATCTTGATCAGTTGCCTCTCGGGTTTATCGGCTAGTTTAATCCTCCTGCAAGGAAGCCTAATACGTCGATTTGGCGCCTGGCTTCCTGGCAAGCTTTCTCCTGTAGGAGATGGGCCTGTAGCTAGAGTAATGCAGGCTGTTCAAGGTTGTGGATGGAAGGCTATCGCCGGAGCTCTCGGTGTATCTACTATCTTCAACATCATGTTAGTTGGCTGGTGGTACGCCGCCGGACGAGCCCTCGGATATGAGATCCCATATACCCACTACTTGCTGGTTGTTCCCCTGCTCTCCTTGGCCCTCCTGGTTCCTTCTATCGGTGGTCTGGGGGTGCGCGAGTTATTAGCCCCGTATCTGTTTACGTCCGCGAATCTGAACTCTGGTGATGCAGCTGCCCAAGCCGTTGCCCTGTCACTCCTGGTCTTTATCATTATGCGAACGGCTAGCCTGCTAGGAGCGCCCGTTTACATCATTGCCACCGTTCAACGAGACCGTCTTTCAGCCCTCGATTCCCAGGAGGAGCCAGCAAAAGCATCAGAATGAAGGATCACCTGGGAAACGTGCTAGAAGGAAGCCTGAGTCATCAAACTGTTCCTTTGCGTAAGGATTCCTAGTCCGCGGTACTGATCGGACAGTTGATCTCAACTAGAACGGCAAAGCATTGCTATGGGCTCCCCTAGGCTTTGTCCTCTGGTGACCAAACCTGCTCGCCCTTGAGGATTCGTCGAATCTGGTCGGGAAACTTACGGACATCTAAGGGCTTCGCCAGAAATCCGTCGAATCCAGCCTTCCTTGCTTTCTCTAACTCCTCCACACTCCCCGTTGCGGTAATGGGAACGACGAGCGTATCACTTAACTCAGGGTGCGCTCTAATCTGTTGGAGAGCCCGATAGCCGTCTTCCACAGGGAGGCGGAGATCCATTAAGATAAGATCCACTTGTCCCATTTGTTCGGCATACTCCACAACTCCCCACCCGGTTGTCTTCCACTCTGGATGCTGCACGCCGGAATAGGCGAGCAACCTAGCCGTTAAGGCAAAACTTGTCGGATTGTCTTCAACGACCAAGACCCGTGCTTCCTCTGGCCTGATAGGTCTGCGAACTTTCTCTTCTTGATTCAAAATAGAAGTACCTCAACCCACTCGCCGGCTTCAAAGCCGTTTCGATTAATAGGAACCTTCAACAAACCCGCAGCGTTCACCAGAGTATAAATGAGGTTGCTTTTTCCAAAAACTGGTTCGGCAACCAGACCCTCACTCGTCTCGATCAAACGAGTAGGAACGTAATCCTCCCTTCCCGAAGCGCTCGGAACATTGCGGGAGACTCGTGCTCGAACCGATCCTTTCGTCGGTGTCCTCTTCGCTCCCTGCAATCTAAAGATGGCTGGTACGCCTAAGACTAGAAACTGAACCATCGCCGATACTGGATTTCCAGGGAGACCAAGGATGGGCTTACCTTCAACCACGCCGAGGACTGTCGGTTTTCCAGGCCTGGTTGCAACACCATGCAGGAGAACGCCAGGATCGCCCAAGCGGTCTATCACCTGAACAGTCATGTCGCGAACACTTACAGAGGAACCCGCGGTGATTACCAACATGTCATGGCCATGAAGGGCAGTCGAGGCGGCTTCTAATAGGGAGTCAAAATCGTCGTTGACGATGCCGCAGATCTCCGGAATACCGCCATTCTGTGAAACCAACGACGCGATCGTATAGCTATTAATATCGCGAATCTGGCCATAATCTAAGTCCCCTGTCGGTTCGATTATTTCATCACCGGTAGCAATGATTGCGATCGTTGGCGTTGTGTAAACTTGAATCTCGGTAATTCCTAGTGCGAGCAATCCCCCAATATCTTGAGCTCTCAAGTAGTGCCCGTCTGGCAGGACTTCACTTCCCTCTTGAACATCCTCCCCAACCATCAGAATATTCTGACCAACCGCCACCGGACGATAGACTTCGATTTCGAAAGGTAACTGGCTGGCATCTTTCGATTCGACTGTCTGAGTATGTTCGATTTGCAGCACCGCATCTGCATCCGGTGGAATCATTCCTCCAGTATGGATTAATGATGCCTCACCGGCAGCTAGCACGACCTTGGCAGTCGATCCCATGGCCACTTCGCCCACGACGGTAAGAATTGCCGGAAGGCTATTTGAGGCGCCAAAAGTATCCAATGCTTTGACAGCATAACCGTCCATCGAGCTTCGTCTGAATGAGGGTAGATCGTGAGGGGCGAAAACGGAAGATGATGTGACCCGGCCTAAAGCTCGAAAGGTCGTAATCCGGTCTACCTTGGTCCTGTGGCCTGTATGGCCCAGGAGTAGTTCCTTAGCCCTATCCGGTGCCAGGACATTGAAAAACTCTGGCATTTATCCGCCTTCCGCCAGTTCGCGCATTTGCACTTCACTCAGAACAGGCACGCCAAGTTTCATTGCCTTGTCCAATTTACTGCCGGCTGATTCACCTGCCAGTAAGTAATCGGTCCGGCCACTTACAGAACCGGTAACCTTGCCTCCATGGCTCTCAATGTAATCTTTTGCTTCACTGCGTGACATAGTGGGTAGAGTGCCCGTTAAAACAAATGTAAGGCCATCAAGCGTATCCAGGGTG
>JAUVOB010000317.1 GCA_030599405.1 Chloroflexota bacterium
ACTATTACGGACCCAAGCCTCTGGTTGGTTATCTTGCATTGTATACCCTGGTTGCCCTGGTTTATATAGCCCGTTCGCATCTGGTTACTCAAGAGAAACGGTGGCATTCGAGTCTGGTTCGATATGAGAAAGGAATACGTATCAGCTTCCTGCAGGCCAGTATTATCGCCGCTCTGCTCACTCTGGGGATAGCGTGGATCCTCCCGGCGGCGCCTGCCAGCGCGGCGGTCGGCAATGTTCTGGGAGAATCAGGCGTACAGAAGACTTGGGAGGGTTTTCAGGCGAACTGGACTCGTCTATTTTCATCTCTGCGATCCTACGGCTCCGGAACCAATGACCTTTACCGAGGATCTTTAGCGCTAGGTGGACCGAGGACTGTCGGCGATAGCCTCATTATGGATGTCGTCGTGTCAGATCGCCTTCCCTACGTATACTGGCAAGCTGTCGCCTACGACACTTACATTGATGGCATCTGGACGATCGCCGAGAGCGAACAGAATCTGCACCTACCTGATGAAGGTCCATTAGATATCCCCGAATATGCCTTGCGAGAGGAAGTCAGCCAAACCTTTATCAATTACATACCCAATGCGGGAACGATTTACTCTGCCCCCGAAATCAGTGGATCTAGCCGGCAGATCTTTGTAAATCAGAGCATCGACGGAGCGGGAAAGGCTAATGTGTATATGGTCCAGTCGCGCTTCGTAATGCGACAAGGTGACCGGTATGAGGCGACATCCAATTATAGTTTGGCCGACGCGACGAGCCTGCGAGGTGCCTCCCAAGAATACCCACAATGGATTACCGAAAAATATCTGCAGATGCCGGAGACGATAACGCCCGAGACTGTAGGATTAGCCGCCGAATTAACGGCTGGTCTAAACAATCCATTCGATAAGGCGGTAGCCATTCGCGACTATCTGCGAGATAACATCACCTACAATGACCAAATCGACGCGCCTCCAGAGATTGAGGAGCCGATTCACTACATCCTCTTCGATCTGCAGGAGGCATATTGTAACTACTACGCATCGGCGATGATCATGATGCTAAGATCACAGGGCATACCTTCGCGGTTTGTCAGTGGCTATGCTCAGGGAGAGTGGGTTGAAGAGGCTTATACGTATCGCGTCCGATCTCTGGATTCCCACTCGTGGGTCGAGGTGTATTTCCCCGGATATGGATGGATTCAATTTGAGCCCACCGCTGCACTCCCCGTAGGAGAACGTCCTGAGACAGCGGGAAACCCTGGTGATCCGTTCGGAGACGACGCTTTTTTCGGACCTGAGGATCCTCGGCCGTTCGATGAGCGCAATCTTGGTGAAGAAATTGACGATTTCGATCGGCTGGCTGATTTGCTCGCCGGAGAAGAGGAAGAGGAGCTGGCGGCGGCAGCCGCAAGCAGAACGAGAACTATCAGAATCGTCGTGGCACTCGTATTAGTTGTTGCCGCCATAACGGTCACCTTTCTGGCGGCAAGGACGAACAGTCGAGTCGAGTCAAGCGTTGAGAGAAGCTATGGCCGGCTGGCGAATTGGGGACGGTGGCTAGGTGTGATTGTACGACCGGCGCATACACCATACGAGCGAGCCAACATGCTAGCCGCGGCCGTACCTGATGGTAAAGAACCCTTGCGGAGTATGACCCACCAATATGTACGTCAGAGATTTAGTCCAGACAGGGCAGTCGAAACCGAATACACGCCCGAAAGTGACTGGAAGACACTTCGCCCGTTAATGATACGGGAAGTGATTTCTTTCCAGCTACGCCGCGTTCGCGGCCGGTGGCAGAAGGATTGATCAACCCATCATTGCCAAGTATCTGAATACTGACTTCCGCGCCGGAGTCTCCTAGATCTCCAAAGATCGCCTCTTACCCTTCCTTTTAATCCGATGGTCTGAGGCGTTGCCGTTTCATTTACTCTGTGCCATACTAATTCCGATTTATTAAGGATAGCTTGTACGGATAGCAACAAGGGGACATTTCTTGAGCAATTCATCTGAAAATCAAACACAGAACGAACTAATAAAGTTGCGCAAGCTGATCGATGACTTAGCCCAGGTAATCGAGAATCAACGGCGCGCAGGAGTATCTGGGGCAGGCGTTTATGGGGTGCAAGGGAGCGATCGACAGTTACAACTGTTGAACCAGTCAAGGCTCTCAGTAGAGGCTTTGACCCGAGGCGTCAAGACTCAGGAGAAAGAACGCCAGCAATTGCGGGCCTTACGGGACGTCGGCGCTGTTATCAACTCTTCACTTGACCAGACCGAGGTATTAAATACGGTGATGGATACCATCATTCAACTCACCGGAGCGGAACGCAGCTTCTTGATGTTGTATGACGACGAGACGGGAGAGTTAGAGGTCGAGGTAGCCCGAAATATCAACCGCGAGACCATAGAGGAATCCTCCTTCGAGATCAGTAGAAGTATAGTGGGAACAGTAGTGGAGACCGGAGCCGCGGTAATCACGACCAATGCGCAGGAAGATTCTCGCTTTGACCGGCAAGAAAGCATCATCAGCTACAATCTTCGGTCGATTCTTTGCGTGCCCTTACGCATCAAGGAAAATACGATTGGCGTCATCTTTGCTGATAACCGTATTGTCTCAGGAATATTTGCCGAAGGTGATCGAGACATGCTATCGGCCTTTGCTAATCAAGCGGCGGTGGCTATTGAGAATGCGCGTCTGTTCCGGCAGATTCGCCGCCAGCTCCAGGACATCACCGAAATGAAGAACCTGCAAGATGACGTTTTCGAATCGATGGCCAGCGGTGTAATAACTATAGACATACTGGACCGGATCTCCCTTTATAACCGAGCGGCGGAGCAGATCATGGGCGTTCCCGAACACGAGGTGATTGAAAAAAATTATCGAACTTTGTTGTCACCGCCGATGGATAGCGTTGTCGAAAGCGTAGTGGAGAAGATCAAGAATTCCGGTGGGCATTATAACATGGAGCTGGATACTGATCTTACCGATCGCATCGGCACCTCAACCCTAAACCTGAGCTTCTCACCCTTGCGCAATATACGACACGAAACCCAGGGAGTGGCCCTCGTCTTGGACGACGTATCGGAGAAGAAACGCCTGGAGAGCGTTCGCCGGTATCTGCCGCCAGCACTGGTCGATCAAGTTCGCGATGTC
>JAUVOB010000433.1 GCA_030599405.1 Chloroflexota bacterium
ACCCTATACCCAGGAAACAGGAGGCTTTGAGCATCTAGGCCTCATTGTCTGCCAGGCTAATCCTTCCCAGGTAGCCGACCGACTGCGTAAGCTGCTGGATGACGCTTAATTCACCTGTCTGATATCCAGAAAGTGTCCTCCTTCAATCTTTTCCTGGCTGTGACGATTTGCCGTTGGGGTTTTTCACTGCTAATCTTCGACATGATTCCCAAGATTTATCCGGTTAGATTTGCTCCGGATGGTTACTTTCACCTTGCTTAGATTCTAGACAGTGGATTGACCAGAAAGATACTGAGAATCCAATAATCCCTCCCAAGCGTAGCTTGGGCTATCCCCGCGATTAATAGAGGAGCGACAAATGGAAATATCCATCAGGGAAGCCACCGAATCGGATTTCGATCGCGTGTCGCCTGTCTTTCTGGATGAGTTAGCCTTTCACTCAGATTTGCTGCCGGATCGATTCCAAATGGTTGAGGAAACGATGACCCGCCGGTGGTTCCTTGACATCGTCCAGAATCAGGATAAAGGGTTGATCCTGGCCCAACTTGGTTCCAACATTGTCGGCGTTTTGCATATTGAGATGCACAAGTCACCGGGTCTACCGTTTTTCGTACCCCGCAGCTTTGCTTACGTCTCCGATCTCGCCGTATCTCGCACATATCGCTTCAGGGGTTACGGCCGGACTCTCATGAAATATACGATAGCCTGGGCGAAAGATCGCGGCGCTGATGCAATAGAGTTGAATGTGTGGACCTTGAACAAAGACGCGATTAGTTTTTATGAGCGGTTAGGCTTTGAGACTGTCCAAAGACGAATGAGCTTAGGTCTTGACGCCGAGCTCTAAGTAGTCGCCGCCGGAGGACAATCGGTGACTTCGGGATATCTCTTATGGACCTGCCCAGTGATTGTTGCCTGGCTATGAATCTTTGTTGCCCATGGGGTGCTGGCAAAAGCTGTCACGATATGAAATGAGGTTTGATCCAGCATGAAAAAGAAACACATACTGACCCCATACTTCCTAGATGAGGTTGAAGAGGATATGTTTGATCTCGCCAAACCCGGCTGGGAAGTTATTCAACCCCTCCTCGCGTCAGGGACGAAAATGGAACGCATGGCTGCCATTTACCGGTCGTTACGGGATGCGGTGGCTGCGGCGGCAGCCGCCGGTGAAAAGCCTGTCAGCGTTGCCGGTGATTGTTGCACGTCAATTGGTGTTCTAGCGGGTCTACAGCAGGCAGGACTCGAGCCCACCTTGATCTGGTTCGACGCCCACGGGGACTTCAATACCTGGGAGACATCGCCCAGCGGCTTCCTCGGAGGTATGCCCCTGGCCATGCTCGTGGGGCTAGGTGAGCAAAGCATCGTTGAGGGGGTCGGGATGAAGATAATGCCTGAAGAGAAGGTCATTCTGACCGACGCCCGGGACTTGGATCCTGGAGAGAGGGAAGCAGTGGCCGGCTCGGCCGTTAAGCACCTGACCGATGTCGCCGAATTGCTTGAGAATCCACTTCCAGAAGGCCCTATCTGGGTCCATTTTGATGTGGACGTTCTGAATACGCAGGAGTTACCGGCCGTCAGTTACCCAGCACCCGGCGGACCATCGGCCGATCTCCTGCGTCGTGTTTTCAAACGATTAGCATCGACAGGCCAGATCGTCGCCGTCTCCCTCTCTAGTTGGAATGATGAATTGGACGAGGACGGACAGAGTCGAGAGTTATCGATGGAGTTACTCGACCTCCTGCTCGACTAACGCGAAGGCGCTGTCACCATTAGCGAAATGTTCCCAGGCTCTCACTGATATAGATGGTCTACCCTTAATCGTACTAGGGAAAAAAGAATTTGATAATCCTTATCTTCAAACGTTGACCTTATTATGATATGATAGTATTAAAGTGATAGTATATATCAATACTACTAATTAGGTGTAACCATGGCGATCTTTACTGAACGGGTTCAGACAGTATTGTCGAAAGAGCAATTCGAGATGCTAACTCGCCTTTCCAAAGAAACAAAGAAGCCTTTGAGCATTTTAGTGCGCGAGGCCATCGAGCAAGTTTACTTTGAACAAAATAGACGTCAGATACGTCGGCAGGCACTACGGTCGCTTCTGGCCCTAGATGCGCCTATTGCAGATTGGGACCATATGGAGAGGGAGA
>JAUVOB010000010.1 GCA_030599405.1 Chloroflexota bacterium
CGCTTAACGTGGAGCACGGATACTTCCGGATTGTAGACAACCTTCCAGCCAGAATCTTTCATACGCTTCGCCCAGTCAAGATCTTCGCCGTACATCCAGAAACGCTCGTCCATCAACCCAACCTGGTCAACCGCATCAACCTTCACCATCATAAAGGCGCCCACCACTGAATCCACCTCCGCAATCTGGTCCTCCGGTAGAAAGGTCATGTTGTAACGAGCGAACCTCGGCGATCCTGGAAACAGCCGGCTCAACCCCATCATACGATAGGCTGAAACTTCAGGGGAAGGGAATGCTCGCCGGCAAGCCAGGTCAAGATTTCCATCTAGCATCACAAGCTTAGGACCGACTACAGCGACCTCAGGGTTGTCATCGAGGTACGCCACAAGAAAGCTTAAGGCATCTGACGGCACCTCCGTGTCGGGATTAAGAAGCAGGCAATTCCTCGGACGGTCCTTTTTATTCTCCGCGGCGAAACCTAGCAGGCGTAGACCTTGATTGTTTGCCGTTGAATACCCGACATTCTCATCATTGGCGACTATCTTGGCCTTGGGGAACTCCTCCCGGACCATAGTTACGCTCTCGTCGTCTGAGTTGTTGTCGACAACGCATACTTCAAACTCGATTTGCCCCTGGCTGGCGTAGACGCTCCGAAGACACGCTCGCAGTAAATCACTGACGTTGTAGTTGACAATAACAATGGCCAGATCTATCACAAAGCTCATTCTAACATAGCGCTAGACGGGCTCAAAAACGGTCAGTTTACGACTTACCACCATTAATCATACGCTTAGGCGATTTCTATGCATTATTTATGGTCGTGTCCTAGAATAGCGGAACATCCAAGGACGATCGAGCGTCGCAGGACAAGAAGAAAATAGGCACTGCTTATTGATTAGGATTTAAACCGTAAGCTGAACGGATACTGATCTACTGATCGGGTTCGCCTACGAGCCTGGAGAATGTTAATTATGCATGTTAAAAAGCTTCACATCATATTGGTGGTCTTTTTTGTAGCGGGGTTGTTTACGGGCGGCTATACATTTGGGCAGTCCAGGTATGCTCCTGTCGATTTGACAGGAACTCTGGATACCGCTTCGAACGAAACAGAAGAGGCCTTCAATCCGTTCTGGGAAACTCTCGAGCTAATTCACGAGGAATATTTTGAACAACCGCTAGACGACGATGAATTAGCCAAAGGTGCGATTGATGGCATGTTGGCTACGTTAGAGGATCCGAATACGCGTTACCTCCCACCCGAACAAGAACATGCGGCGAGAGAAGCCATGGAGGGAAATCTGGAAGGTATTGGAGCTGAAGTCTCGTCCGTCGACGGCGCAATCGTCATCGTCGCACCCTACGAAGGCTCTCCTGCAGAATCCGCCGGTATCCTAACAGGTGATATCCTCAGAGAAGCAGACGGAACGCCATTGACCGGCCTGCACGCTTCTGAGGCCGCATCACTGGTCCGCGGACCTGCTGGCACTCCGGTTCTGCTTCTTGTGGAGCGGGACGGCGAATTGTTCGAAGTCGAGGTTGTTAGGGGTGTCATAAAAATCCCCAGTGTGCGTGGCGAAATACTCGACGATGAAATTGCCTACGTGCGCCTGAGCCGATTCGCTAATGACACGAACCAGGAGCTAGCCGACGTAATAGAGGAATTATTTATAAATGATCCGCAAGGTATTATCCTCGATCTACGTGGTAACCCTGGAGGAAATTTAACAACCGCCGTCGATGTGGCAGATCATTTCTTGGACCAGGGAACGATCCTGGTTGAGAGATTCGGCAACGGCAAAGAGATTGAATTCGAATCTGATGAAAAGGGTGAAGCCCAGGAGCTTCCCCTGGTGGTCCTGATTAATCAGGGCAGTGCCAGCGCGTCCGAGGTCGTAGCTGGCGCCATTCAAGATCGTGATCGTGGCATTTTGATTGGAGATACGTCATTTGGTAAAGGGACTGTCCAGGTATGGAAAAGCCTAAGTAATGATGGGGGTATTCGAATCACCATCGCCCGGTGGTTGACGCCAGATGGCGAGTGGGTTCATGAAGAGGGATTGGTACCTGATTATTTCGTGTCGCTGCCTGAAGCGGAAGAGGAAGAATTTTCCGATACACAATTGCAGGCTGCGATCGACTTTATTATGGGGCGGCCGGTTCTAAAGACGGCAACGGATGATGGATGAGGGCTAAAGATCACTCTTGATGCCTGCGACTCGCTCTAGAATCGACTCGGCGCCGCCAGTTGCGTGTTCACCCGATGTCCCAAACATATCGGCTAACTCTTCGACTTGTCCATCCTTGTCTAGCCGTTTTACACTGGTAATTGTCCTGTCTCCGACTGTCTGCTTGCTGACATGGTAGTGACCATCAGCATATCCCGCTAGTTGGGGAAGATGGGTCACGATGATTACCTGGTGTCCGGCAACGGTAGTTATCCTCCAGAGCTTCAAGCCGACAACATCCCCCACCCGTCCTCCAATACCTTGATCGATTTCGTCGAAAATCAAAGTAGGGGTGCCATCAACGCGGGCCAGGACAGATTTCAAGGCCAGCATTAGTCTTGAAGTCTCTCCCCCGCTTGCCACTCTCGCTAACGGCTTGAGGGATTCCCCAGGATTGGTCGAAACCTGGAACTCGAGCTTATCGATTCCAGTCTCGTCGAACACATATCTCTCATCGTCTACGAAAACACCGTTAGCGTCTTCAACTCGCGAAAAGCTTACTCGAAAGCTGGCTTGTTCCATATTTAGCTCGGCCAATTCGCGCTCGACATCATCCGCTAATTGAATGGCCCCATCCTGCCTTCTTTGAGATAGTCGTTGGCCCATCTCGCCCATCTGGCGAAGCAGCTTTTCTTCCTGGGCGATAAGTTCTTGCTTCCGGTGTTCACTGTTATCGATGTTTTCGAACTCAAGTCGGGCTTCCTCTTGCCGGGCCAGGATGGATTCGATGCCCTCCCCATACTTTCGTTTCAGATTATTGATAAGATCGAGACGTTCTTCGACAAAATCCAATCGGGCTGGACTATGTTCCAACTGTTCGCAATAGCGCGATAAGTCGGCCGACAGGTCACTGACCTGATAGGTCAAATCCCTAAACTTCTCAGCAAGTGGTTTTTGCCGTTCGTCAAGATTCGCAAGGTGGCTTAATGATTGCTCTGCCATACCAAGTAAGTCGGTGGCCGATGGTGAATCCGAATTCAAGCCATCAAGTAGTTTTAAGGCTTCGTTTCCATAAAAAAGCAGTTGCTCAACGTTCGACAGCTTGATCTGTTCCGCCTTTAGCTCATCTTCTTCACCGGGGGTAAGGGCCGCAGCATCAATCTCTCGAATCTGGTAAGCAAGTAGATCTTGCCGCTTGGCCCGTGACTGCTCATCCTGGCGGAGCGCATCCAGGTCTCGTCGGATTTTCCGTAATTGTTTAGCGCTCTCTTGAAACGCACGTCTATCGCCGTCAAGTGACGCGTAGGCATCGAGCAGAGGAAGATGGGATTTAGGACGTAGAAGCGAGAGGTGATCGCCCTGCCCATGGATATCTACTAACTTATCTCCAAGTGTTCGAAGCAATGCCAGGTTGACGGATCGACCGTTAATGCGGCAGATATTACGCCCGTTGATTCGCAATTCGCGACTCAACAAGAGCAGATCCTTTTCATCACCTTCCAGACCTTCTCCCTCCAGGATCTGTTGGTATTCTGCGAGATGAGACGAATCTAGACGAAACAGTGCCTCAACGTATGCCTTGTCACTGCCTTCCCGGACCACGCTCGTGTCAGCGCGGTCTCCAAGCACCAGGGCCACGGCGTCAAGGATGATCGACTTCCCGGCGCCAGTCTCACCAGTTAGGACATTAAATCCCGTCCGAAAATCAATCCGCACTGCTTCGATTAATGCAAAGTTTCGGATGAATAGCTCGATTATCATCAAGTACCAACTAAGGGAGTGTCGCCCTACTTGTTGCTACCTCATCTGGTAGTAGGCAGCGCCAGAGGCCATGACGATGTAGATGCCTGACCACAGTAGGCCCAAAGATAGACCAAAGGAGCCGAATAAAATTCCCAGCAAATACGGGGTGGCCGGTAGGATACCTCCAATCACTACGATGACGCCCACCAATTGAGGCAACCAA
Organism: Chloroflexota bacterium; assembly: GCA_030599405.1. Classification (GTDB taxonomy): domain Bacteria; phylum Chloroflexota; class Anaerolineae; order Promineifilales; family Promineifilaceae; genus UBA11865. The sequence goes on from JAUVOB010000010.1 coordinate 4,132, forward strand.
CGTCCTCGCCTCCTACCCACTGCACGAAACACGAGCCGGCCGATAAGGCTGCCCGCGGCAGCAGCCAGGAAAATCACGAAGAAGCCAACGAGAGTGGCGATGTAACCGGCGACTATGCTCAACGGCAGGGCGATGAGCACCGCTATGAAGTAGTCGAGGGGAGTCGCCGAATAAAAATTCTCTTCATGTTCGCGGATACATTCCGGGCAGCGATAGCCGACCGGGGTTCGTTTGGCGCAGCTGGTGCAGATAGGTTTTCCACACTTGTTACATCGAAGATGGGTCTCCCGATTCGGGTGGTTAGCACAGTGTAGAACTTTGCCAACGTATTCGAGCGTGTGTTCATCTTCTTCGATCGCACCTACGTCCGCACCAGCGTCTTCAACAATTTCAGCGCTTCGCATCTCATTTGTCTGATCGCTTGCCATGAACTCTGTTTCGGTCTCTTCTGCTGCGATTGACACATCGTCTGCCAACTCTTGGGAGACTTGCTCGTCAACTGGCGCCTCTTCAGGTACCTCATCACTCTCAATAATCTCTGGCTCATCCGGGATTTCCCCATTGAGGATGGCAAGCGCGCGTGTAGCCGCGGCGTTCTCAGGATCTAGCTCCAAGGCTTTTTGCAAGGCTGCCTCTTTCTCCTCCTGATTCCGGAGTACTCCTGCCAAACCTACCCATGCGCCCACTGTCTCGGGGGCTTCATCGATGATCTGCCGGTAGAGTTTTGTTGAGGCTGAACGCTTCCCGGAGGCCGCAACCTTGTCTGCTTGTCTTAAGATTGAACGAATACGTGGGCTTAACGTCTCCATTAATAAATGCCTTCTATTGTTTGCGTGACCAAAAACTGAGATGCTGCATCAACCGATGATAAAAATAGCTTGGTTCATCTACTCGTGCGAAGTGGCTCTCGCATGTATGCTTTCCAATAGTGACCTCGTCACCACTCTGCAAGTCAATCGCGTCTTGCCCATCGGCCGTCGCTATCGCCTCGTGTTCCATCTCAACTCGTATTTTTATTTTCGCTTCCTGGTGAAACACTATGGGACGCTCGAAGCTCAGGTGCGGGGCGACCGGAAGGACTAGGAAGTTCTGAAGTCGAGGTGGTAGCAAAGGTCCTCCAGCAGCCATCGAATAGGCCGTTGAACCGGTCGGTGTCGCCGCGATTAGGCCATCGGCGGTGTAGGTAATCACGTGATCGCCATCGACGAAGAGGTGGAATCGAACCACCCTAACCATTGAGCCGCGGCTGACGACGATATCGTTCAGGGCGGATAATACGGCGATGGGTCGATCATCTCTGGTGATGGCCGCGCTTAGCATCAACCGCTTTTCAATCCAGAATTCTCCTCTGATTACACTACCTAATTTGCCTTGCCAGGCAGTTGGCGTAGCTTCGCTTAGAAAACCTACTCTCCCAAGGTTAACGCCGAAAATCGGCACCTCATGGGAGGCTGCGATTCTAGCCCCGAGCAAGGTCGTCCCATCACCACCTAGGACTACAATTAATCCCAAGTCGTCGATTATTTGCTCTAACTTAGCTCTTTGACTTGTTTCTCCCAGCCAGACATCGATGTCTTTTTCAACGAGCCAATCTCTTATCTCGCCTGCCAGGGGAGCTGCCTCGGGAATCGATGAATTATAGAAAACCGCAATGCTTCTCATCGGCTAGTTACAGAGACCCCAGCTGCTCATGAAACCACTGGATGATTTCGTTATTGCCCACAAGCGTCTGCTCGCCTGTACCCATATTCTTTATCATGGCGGAATCGCTCTCCAGTTCCGAATCGCCGATTATTGCCGTGAAATCAACTTCATGTCTATCAGCCTCTCGCATCTGGCTCTTCATGCTTCTGCGAGTTCGGGCAAACACCATTCTCGTACCAATACCTGCGTCTCGTAGGTGATAGGCAAGCTGAATCGCCGCCGGCTTGGTGTTTCCCCCGAAGTGGGCGACCATCACTACCGGCTTCTTAGGGTCTGGAAGGTCAATCTCTTGCTGTCGCATGCCGATAATAATGCGCTCGATGCCAATGCCAACGCCAACCGCAGGTAGAGGCGGGCCGCCGATAGCCTCAGATAGGCCGTCATAACGACCACCTCCACATAGAGATGATTGAGCGCCGATATCCTGGTCCCAGAGCTCGAAGACAGTCTTCGTGTAATAGTCAATACCACGAACCAGTCTGTTGTTTATCTCATACGATTGCTCGAGTGCGTCAAGCAGTCCTCGTAATTCCTGGAAATGATCATCACAATCATCACAAAGGTAATCAAGAATGACCGGCGCTTCGGCTAACAGCTGCTCCATACCCTCTTCTTTGGTATCTAGAATCCGAAGGGGATTCCGCTGCATCCGCTCCTTATCGACAGGAGCCAATTTGTCCATGTGTCCGGAGAGGAAACGCTTCAGCTCGACTACATAATTAGGCTTACATTCTGGACAACCAGTACTGTTAAGCTGGAAAGTCAAATTCTTATATCCCAATTCCTTGTGCAAATTCAGTACTATCATCATGATCTCGACGTCAGCGGCCGGATCAATTTCGCCAAGGATCTCTGGGTTGAATTGTGAATGTTGGCGGAAGCGAGCCGCTTGCGGGCTCTCACGACGGAAGACCGGGCCGATTGTGTATACTTTTACCGGCTGAGACCAGCTTCCCATCCCATTCTCGATATATGCCCGGACAAAACCCGCCGTGAATTCTGGTCTCAGGGTTAAGCTTCTGCCCTCACCTTCGTCAAGCGTGTACATCTCCTTCTTAATAAAGAAGTCGGATGCGGTTCCTACACCGCGGGTAAATAGCTCAGTGTATTCGATGATAGGTATATCTACTCTCTGGTAACCGTAACGCTGGGCCAAATCAATGGCTGTAACGATGATTGCATCCCAATAAGGACGCTCGTCAGGAAGCACGTCCCTCATACCCGTCGCTCGTTGAATATCTGGCAATTAAACCTCCACTTTTGAGTAAAAATTGACCGTCGCTATTATAACTCGCCCGATACATTGGCCAATAAGAGATGAATTCGGAATCCTCTGAAGGCGAAAATGATCAATGTATTGATTGCCACCTGATCGACCGTTCCACTGTTCGTTGACCGGAACTGCTGTATTTCTAAGTCCTATCTGTCGTTGACGGCCCTAATGGTGTACTAATCCGGACAGTGGTTTATTCTGAATTTACTCCACCCATCCCCCCGCGCGTCGGTGACTCAATTTTCACATGCGGAGAAGGATTTTTCGGACTCCAATACGAGCAGCATGGGTAAAAGCAGCAAGGCCATCAGCGAGCGGATATCTGCCTTCGATCATACTCTCTACCTCGACCTTATCCTCAGCCAGCAGACGAAGAGCCGGTTCGAAGGGTCCACATCGCGATCCAAATACTCTAATTTCCGATACGACTATTTTGGAGAGGTCAACGTTCGCCGTGCCGGCGAAGGTGCTTTTGAGGATCAATATGCCTTGTGGTCTAAGGAGACGAAGCGAGTTGGCAAGACCTGCCTCATTTCCGGTGGCCTCCACTACGATGTCGTAGCTGTCATCTTTGGCCTCGGCAACCAAGCCACTATCTAGACCCAGACTGAAAGGAAGAGCAAGCGATTCCGAACGCCTGCCAAGCATGGTCACCTGGCTGCCACCCAGACGTAGAACCTGTCCGATTAACATGCCCAGCCTTCCTGGTCCGACCACGGCTATACTTTCTGTGGGCCGAATCCTGACTTGATCCAAGATCCTCAGGGCAGCGGCCAGTGGCTCCGTAAATACAGCCGTTTCGTCGGCAATCTTTTCTGGGACGGGAATCAGATTCTCATCTGCTAGCGTTAGAAATTCAGCAAAGGCGCCATCATGATTGATGATCCCGAGAACCGTTCGTTCGGGGCAGTGTTCCGGCCCATCGCTGAGGCACACACGGCAAGTTCCACAGCCGATATTTATCCCACCTACGACGCGTCGTCCAACAAGGGAGTCGTCGTCGGATTCCTGTACAATGCCAACGAATTCATGCCCTGGTATCCCCTGAAATCCCGCATACCCGCGCACGATCTCGAGGTCGGTCGAGCAAATTCCGGCAACAGTGACTTTTATTAGGGAAGATCCTGCCCGCCTCTCGGGCCGGGGATAGTCTGTTAGATATTGGAGATTTCCGTCTTTTAGATAGAGAGCTCGCATAATCACGTCCAGAGTTTTAGAGATTTCCCTAAGGAGGCGTCGGCGTCATTTGGGGAACAGGTGTGCCGGTGACTGAGGGAGTTTCAAGGGGAGTGTCTACGCTCGCTGGATCAGCTTCATCCGGATCTACGCCTTCGGCTGTTAACAGTAAACGGAATACCAATCTATCAAGTCGCTCTATAATCGCTTGGATTCGCGGATCTACCGAATCATCCCACGTGTGTTCATATAGCCCTTCTGAACCCCGAACTACCAGGGAATTCCCGGCTACCCCCTCGAGGAAGTTCTCAACCCCAGGTTGCATTACCTCACTATCCAGCAAGCCTGTCGTCAAGCTCACCACTAATGTCATTGTAATTGTGTCACTTAGGACTATGCCGCTCTCATCACTGACGAATGTTCGCCCATCATAAAACACTGTCAGCTGAGATCCCTCGGCGTTCCTGAAGTATAAAAGAGTCTCCTGGGGGAACGGTGGTTCGTAAGACTCCTGGTCAGCTGGTTCCATAATACCAACAGTCTTAGCATCAAGACTCAGGTAAAGAGGTAGCAACGTTGTAGGCAATGCCAACTCTGGACAGAAAAGTTCGATATATCTCCCCGTGTTACCGCTCGTGACGAACAACGTTTCGATACCCGCATAATCTGGACAAGACGCCGCATAAAGAGGGGCAAACTCCAGGAGAGCTGCATTGCTGAAAGCGATTGTCAAGATAGGATCATCGTCCTCAACGGTTACTGCCACAGGGATTTCGGCATCTGTCGCTTTCCATCGCCAAAGCATGCCATCACCGGTAAGAGCCACTGTGTGGGCAACCTGATCTTGCGTAGCACTGCGTCGCAGGGCAGCAACGGTGCCTGGAGGGATATGTGGACCGAGAATAGCCGTTGTGAAATTCTCAATGCTGGCGAGCATGCGAACGTCTTGAAGCCATCCTTGATCCTGGTCGCCTGTAAGCGGCAGGTTATATTCAATCCAGACGCAGTGCTCACACTCTTCAGGCAATTCATCGAGTGTAATCCTTGGCAAGGACTGTTGCATCTCTAGCAAGATTCCCGCCTGATTTCGGCGTTCTACACCTATTCCAGACGTCTCGTCTATCAGCGTTAATCTCCCTGAAACATCACCTGAAAGGGTTCTCTCCAATCCGATGGCGGGTATGGAGTAGCGCAGGTCGACGACAAGTTGGTCATAGGCAACGGGCGTGTCGGGTGGTGAAGTGGGGATCGGCTGTCGTGTATCAGTTGGCTGCGCTGTCGGATGGTCGGTTGCCGTAGGGTAAAGGGTCGGCAGGATTCGCGTCTGCGGTGCTGGTTCAGTCTCTACCACACCGGCTCCTAACCCCCCAGCATCCTGTGACTGGAGTGGTCGGCTGCAGCCCAGCAAGAAGATAAGCGCGGCAATGATGGTTATGACAATGACAACAACTCTAGACATCGTGTTTGGAACGTTTACTTATGTGATCCAGGGACAATCCCACACCCCATTATAACTGTAATAGTATGTTTTCTGGCAACCAGAGCAAAGAGATTGACCATCTTGTCAGACGGCAAATCGTTAATCACTCCCTCTCGTGGCAAGCCGAAGACGCGGAAGTTCTCCTTTCTCCCAGGCGACAAGCATCGGTACGGCGTTAAAAATCGAACTGTATGTTCCAGTTAGCAAACCGACAAACAGTACGGCGATGAATGGTCGAATGGATTCACCTCCGAAAAGAATCAGGGCGACCAATACGAACATAGCGTTCAGCTGAGTCACTAGCGATCTGTGCACGGTTTCCAGGACTGAGCGATTGACTGTTAACTCAATGTCCTCAAGTGGTCTCTTATGGCTATTTTCGCGAATTCTATCAAATACGACGATGGTGTCCTGTAAAGAGAAGCCAGCCACCGTCAGCGCGGCTGTCAGAAAAAGGGCATCTACTTCCCAGTCTAGAATCAGCCCCATCAGGGCGATGAAACCGAATATAATCACCAGGTCATGTAACATGGCGATCACCGCGCAAGCGCCGAATCGGATGGGATGTCTCACCTGCCGGAAAGTGAATACGATGTAGAGAAGAATGACCACCGTCGCGACAGCGATAGCAATGACCGCGGCGCGGGTTACTTCGGAACCTACGGCGGGACTAACGCTCTCTACAGAGGAAGCGCTTGTGTCCACCGGGGACACGCGAGTCGAAACAGCTTCAACGATCTGTTGAGCCCGCTCGGGTTCAACGAATTCAGTCCGGATCTGCCAGGTGTCAAGAATTTCTGGATCACCCAATGACGTTACCCGAGGATTACCCATCCCATGGCTCTCAAAAACCTCCCGAATTGCGTTCTCAGATGCTGGATCTTGGAGTTTGATTTCGAAGCGAGTTCCAGAGAGAAAATCTACGCCGAGCTGGAAGGGAACTCCGGTTGTTACGACAGAAGCAACCATCGCTGCGATGCTTAGGAATAGGAGAATGGCGGAAACTCGAAAGTAGTATCGCCGTCTTTGAATAAATCTAAACATCGATCCTGCGACCTTCTCCACACGTGCCAGGGATTATCACCGGAGTTTTCATATCGCTAACAACCATTTATGACGCATTATCCACGGCGCAAATGCACCAATGGTGATCCGCACCAAGGTTCGGGTTACGACAACTGCCGTAAACATGCTAATGACAACGCCAATCGCCAGGGTAATTGCGAAGCCTTGGACCATGCTTGCTCCAAAATTTTGGCCAAATATCCACAATATGAAACAGATGACGAGAGTCGCCACGTTGGAATCTCGAATTGAGGGCCAGGCTCTGTCAAATCCTTGATCAATAGAACGTCGAAGCGATTCGCCATGCCGGATCTCTTCCTTGATTCGCTCGAAGACCAACACATTTGCGTCAACCGCCATACCAGTCGATAGAAGAAATCCAGCAATGGCTGGAAGCGTCAAAGTAACGGACAACCACTTAAAGACGGCGAAGTTAAGCAGGGCAAAGGTGATCAGGGCGATATCGGCGAGAACGCCTGGTAAACGATAATAAATAACCATAAAGAGCAAGACCACTGAGACGCCGATTACGCCAGCTCGGATGCTGGATTGGATGGACTGCTCACCAAGCGTGGCTCCAATCAACCGAGTCCGCTCTATCCGGAGGGGGATGGGCAAACTGCCATAATGCAATTGCAGAGCCAATCGCCGGGCTTCTTCGAGCGTAAAATCACCGGTTATCGTCCCTGCGTCGCTGATAACGGAGCTTATCTGAGGGCTCGATATCACCCGTTTATCTAGCACTATCGTGAGAAATTGACCCTGGTTGGTCCTGGTAAACTCCTCGAAGATCGTAGATGCCTCTGGCTCTAGTTCAAAGGCAACCATATATGATCGGCCCAAACTGGTTGGTTGAGACGTAGCAGACCGTAGTCCCTCGCCGGTAATAACGGTTTCAAATGTCGGCGGGAGTCCAGGTAGCTGGGCCGATTCACCGACTATCTCACACGGCGACGGCCCTTCGCTCAACGAAGTCCGGACGCACATC
>JAUVOB010000225.1 GCA_030599405.1 Chloroflexota bacterium
GTAAGCAGATAACCAAAATATGTGATCACGGAAGATCGGAAATTGAAGAAGAGCTCAAAAGAAGCTAGAGATTGGCCAGAAATTGAATAACTAAACCACAAATCCCCGAATCCCGGCAGGAGATCCCAAGATCATGGTCCTGAAACTTTTCGATACATACGAACGTAAAATCCGAGAATTTGTCCCTCTCGAGCCGGACAAAGTTCGCCTATACGCCTGTGGACTTACGGTCTACGACTATGCCCATATTGGCAACTTGCGTACCTACATCTTCGAGGACATATTAAGGCGGACGCTTGAGTACAATGGATTCCAAGTAGACCACGTTATGAACATCACCGATGTAGGCCATCTTGTCTCTGACGCTGACACCGGTGAGGACAAGATGGAGAAGGGATCGAGACGCACCGGTATGTCGGCCTGGCAGATAGCCGAGCTCTATACGGAGGCTTTTAAAGATGATCTGCATCAGCTGAACATCTTTGAGCCGACCAAATGGTGCAAGGCGACGGATCATATCCAGGAACAGATCGACCTGATTCGTTGTATCGAGGAAAATGGGTTTACATACAGCACTTCGGATGGTATCTACTTCGATACATCGAAGATAGACAATTACGGGTACCTGGCCCGCTTAGATGTCGAAGGCCTGCAAGCTGGATCGCGCATTGAGGTAGGCGAGAAGCGAAATGCGACAGATTTCGCCCTGTGGAAATTCAGCCCAGCCGGCGAACAAAGACAGATGGAGTGGGAGAGTCCCTGGGGCATTGGCTTCCCTGGCTGGCACATCGAATGCTCGGCCATGGCGGCCGTATACCTGGGCGATTTCTTCGATATTCATTGCGGTGGTGAAGATCACATACCGGTTCACCACTCCAACGAGATCGCTCAGACACAGGCTTGCTATGGAACCAACCTGGCCAACTTCTGGATGCATGGTTACTTCCTGCAACTAGATGAGGCGAAGATGGCCAAGTCCTCCGGTGGGTTCTTACGCCTGAAGACGCTGGTCGACAAGGGCTATGATCCGATGGCCTATCGCTACTTCTCTCTAAACGCCCATTACCGCTCCAAGCTCAACTTCTCCTGGAAGGGTATGGACAGCGCGATGATATCTCTTAACAGGCTGCGTACGGCAGTTTTTGAATGGGGAGAATCTGGAAAGCCGGATGAAGGGTATCTGACGAAATTCCTAAACCATGTCAACGACGATCTGAATATGCCTCGAGCCTTGGCCTTAACCTGGGATCTCGTCCGCAGTGACCTGCCTGCCGGCGTCAAGAAAGCCACCGTAACTGAGTTTGACAAGGTGCTTGGCTTAAGGCTGGCGGAATGGGAGCCGGTCGTGGAAGAAGTACCCGGTGAAGTACTTGCCCTGGTTGAGCAACGGGAACAAGCCAGGGGAGATAAACGCTGGGGGGACGCTGATGCCTTGCGCGACCAGATTGAGGAAGCGGGCTATCAAGTGAGAGACACTGCCGAAGGACCCCAGGTGAAGTCGAGATAGGCGTGAGTGCATGGATCTACTGGATGGGCGGGTATCAACCGTCGTACTAGGAATAGCCCAGGATGCTGGGATGCCCCACGCCGGGTGCTGCTGTTCCATATGCCAAGCAGCCTTTTCCAATCTGAACCTCTCTCTATTATCCGCATCAATTGCCATCGTGGATGCTCGCCAGAACCCGCCCAGAACCTGGCTAATAGACGCTACACCCGACATCAAGTACCAACTCAACCTGCTGCGAGACACCCTTGGTCCTCATCCAGCTCGACCAGACCGAGTTCAACAGCCAGACGGACTGTTTATCACCCATGGGCATATGGGGCATTTGGCCGGCTTGGTTCATTTAGGACCGGAAGGGATGGCGGTGCAGCGGATGAAGGTGTACGCTTCAGACGGTTTGATTGGGGCATTGAAGGAAACTCGAATATGGTCGCCGCTCCTCGATAACCTGGCGCTGATTCCCCTGGAACCTAATGTATCTTTAGAGATGGCTCCCGGCTTATTCATTACGCCAGTTCCCGTGCCACATAGAGATGAGATCGGGGCGGGTACATTTGCCTATCAAATAAATGGGGAGGCGAATAGCTTGCTTTACGTGCCAGATATCGATAGTTGGGCGTTATGGCCTGAGGCGAGGGGGATCCTGGGTATGGTCGACGTGGCCCTGGTAGACGCAACGTTCTACAGTCGTGACGAAATAAGCGGTCGGGAATCCGTTTCCCACCCTCTGGTTCCCGAAACCTTGGCCTTCTTTCGTGAGATCCCAACTCGCCTGGTATTAACCCACCTTAATCACACCAATCCACTGCTTGACTCTGGCAGCAAAGAGAGACGCATCATCGAATCGCAAGGCGTCGAAGTTGCCGCTCGTGGACAGAGATATATGTTATAAGAATGCATATAATCGAAGAGCGACCTCTCCCTGTATTCGGCAATATTACGGCGTACGCGAATGTCGACAGTGGAGTAATTAGACTAAGATTGGTGGCGTCGATCAGCCCGAATTCGCAGACATCGCTTTCGGACCGCAGATCCCAACGATCTCTATCGGGTGTACCATCATGAACGAGACAGTACGGTTAGGTCACGGTAGTCAATTCATTGAAATCCCCCAACAGACATGGGAGGAGCATGTCGCAGGATCGGCAGAGCATACGAAGGAGACGCTCAGCTTTATGAGCCTTGATCATCACCGTGTGCGCTATTTTGTCGTTGATGCGTTGGTGCGAAGCGGAAAGGCCTTACCACCAGCGCGGATCTCCCAGGCGCTGGAGTTGCCTCTCGACCAGACCTACTCGATTCTGGATGACCTGGAGAGGAATCTCTTGTTCCTGGTCCGGAACAAAGAGGGGGCTGTCTTCTGGGCGTACCCAGTGACTGTAGAGCGGACGCCCCACCGGCTGACGTTTGATTCAGGAGAGCGCCTCTACGGAGCCTGAGGGGAGGACGCCCTGGCGGCGCCCTTCGTGCAAGGGCGATTGCGGGATAAACATCTGTCGGTAACAGTCGACACGAGTTGTGCGCATTGTGACCGGCCGATGCAGTTTAGCCTGGACAGCGATATGGCGTTCAGAAACCAGTCGCCAGGCTCCGAGCCAATGGTCTTCGTGCCCCAAATCGACTGGGATGATTTCAAGGAGCCGAACATCATCGACGCCTTCTGACGGAATTCCGTATTCTTCTGGTCAGAAGAACACGCGAGAGAACATCGAGTCGAAAAGAGGAGCGTCGACGGCCTCTACCTGACGATGGAACAGAGCGCCCATATGATCCCTCTCGTTCAGGGAGCGTTGTTCGCGTTCAAATAAGAATCGACAGACTTACATTGGGTGCGAAGTTATTTGTTACGAAAAATGGCTCTCCGGGCCTTAAGGCGACTACACCTTCCTCATGCTCTACTAGCCAGCCCCGCGTATTTTCAATACCCAGCAGCTGATCCATCGTAACGGCCATATCGAGAACTCCAATCCGAGAATTGTATGGTTGATTGTGCCAGCGCAGAGCAAAGGCAACCCGATATCTATCGCTAATGGCTGAAAGGTGCTATCGACAGCGCTCATGCAAATTGCTATTCTGAGAAAGACGGTCGCAATCAACTGTTTTTCAAAGCGATAGGAAGTTGTCCCGCTAGAAGCTTATTAGAGTAGTTTCTGAAAGGATCTGGAAAATGCCCCAAGCGCTAGCAAACACCATCGTAGTCTTCATCGGCCTTGTAATGTTTACCTCAACGCTTATCTTTATCTACACGATCGTAGCCGACCATTTAGAGGATGACACTGAATGGTTCTTCTGGAAAAGAATGCGGAAACAGCTAACAGGGCGATGGAATAAAATCGTGTAATTGCAGCGCAGTATGTTCGCCGGCGCCCCATTTCTCGCCGAGACCAATAACAACTACTTCGCTGCCTGCCCAATTCTCCGCGCGATAGAAGAGCATAAAGCCGACTCTGACTGACTGCGGCAACCCCTAACCACAGGTTTCCCCTTAGCTGAGAGATGCCCGCCCTGGCACCGGTCTTGATGACCGTGGCTCGCTACGCCCTGTCTGACTCTGCCGTACGTCGGTAGCTACCCAACCACCTTTCCCTGCTTCAGGTAGCAA
>JAUVOB010000170.1 GCA_030599405.1 Chloroflexota bacterium
CTCTCAGAGGACGCCTCTTCTCAAATCACAACGAAGTGTGAATCAGTCGGCAGCTTCGGCAATGGCTGCCCTTGCCGCTTCTTCTGCCGCCTGGGTGGCTATTCGTTCCAAAACTTCTTCGTCGGTATTATCGTCGATCAACAGTGTAGAAAGATCGAGCTCTTCCTCCTTAAGTGCCAGGGCTTCTGCTGCGTCTTTTTCAGCCTGCCGCTCCAGTCGCACCTCATAGCCAGTGCCAGCCGGGATCAATTTGCCAATGATCACGTTTTCCTTCAATCCAAGCAATTGATCCTCTTTACCAGCGATGGCTGCGCCGGCGAGCACTTTAATCGTGTGCTGGAAGGAACTTGCTGACAAGAAGCTCTCAGTATTCAGAGAAGCCTTCGTTATTCCAAGGAGAACAGGCTCAGCTCGAGCAGCCTCTCCGCCTTCTGAATCAACCATCTGATTCGTCGTCCGGAATATCGACGATTCGATCAATTCACCTGGTAGCATCTCTGTGTCGCCAGATGCGGTGATCGTGACTTTACTCAACATCTTTCGAATGATCACTTCGAAATGCTTGTCATTGATGTTCTGACCCTGCGGCCGATATACTTGTTGGACCTCGCGAAGCAGATATTGAGTAACTGCATCACGCCCCAAGATCTCTAGGATCCTATGCGGGTTCTTCGATCCCTCTGTTACCTGATCGCCAGCTTCAACTCGCTGCCCTTCCTCGACGAGAATTCGCGTACCGGCTGGGATCTCGTAGTCAGCCTCATCCTTGCTTTCCCAAACAACTTGAACCAGCTGCTTATTAACCAAAACGCGACCCGCGTGACGCGCTGTTATGATATCGTCTTCCTGCTCAGAGAGAATGTTCCCTGCTTCGACGTCGTCCCCGTCCTCGACAAGAATCTTCCAACCGGAGGGGATCTCATACTCGTCCTCAATGAGCTTAGAATCGGTAACGAACACATGGCGGACGCCTTCTATGAGGCGCACCACGGCAATCCCACCAATCTCTGTCATTACGGCCTCACCCTTGGGTTTCTGGCGGGCCTCGAAAAGCTCCTCTACACGAGGAAGACCTTGAGTAATGTCGCCCCGGGCCTCAGCTGTGCCACCGGTGTGGAACGTTCGCAGTGTTAGCTGTGTTCCTGGTTCACCAATTGACTGAGCCGCGACGATACCCACTGCCGCACCCATATCAACAGGTTCTCCGCGCGCCAGATCGATGCCGTAGCACTTCGCGCAAATGCCTTGCTCCGCTTCACAGGTCATCGGTGAATAAACCCAGATCTCATCGATTCCGGTCGCATCGACCGCATCGGATAATTCTTCAGTGAGTAGGTCGCCGGATTCGACGATCATCTCACCAGTCTCCTGATCAGCCACAGAGGAAACCACGTAACGGCCATATATTCGCTCCGACAACGTCTGTTTGCCAAAGTTGTCGATCCGGCGAATCTTGATGCCCATATGTGTTCCGCAATCATGATCTAGAACGATGACATCTTGGGCAACATCCACTAGACGTCTCGTAAGATAACCAGCGTCGGCTGTACGAAGTGCCGTATCAGCCAAACCCTTCCGGGCACCATGAGTTGAGATGAAATACTCGAGCGCTGAAAGCCCCTGTCGGAAATTCGAGGTAATGGGCACGGGAATAATCCGGCCTTGAGGATCTGCCATAAGACCCCGCATACCAGCCAGCTGGGTTATGGGTCCAAACCCACCTTTGGTTGAACCGGATAGAGCCATCATCGTGACGGGACCAACCGGATCCATCGCCCCGCGAACCGCCTTCTCAACCTGACCCTTTGCCTCAGTCCACAGCTCAATAGTCCGCTGATATTGTTCGTCTTCAGTGAGCAAACCACGACGATATTGCTTGTCGATTTGATCGACGCGCTGGTGAGCTTCTTCCAATATCGCCTCGCGTTCATCCGGAATCGTAAGGTCGGAAACGGCGATCGTAATTCCAGAAATTGTCGCGTATTGGAAGCCAATGTCCTTGATCTTGTCAACCATTTCAATGGTTACATCATCGCCAAAGCGACGGTAGACGCGGTTTACTAATTCGTTAACTTCACTTTTGTCCAGCGTTTGATTGACAAATCGCATTCCATCAGGAAGAGCACGATTAAAAACAACCCTTCCTGGTGTCGTTTCGATTAATCTGTTGCGGGATTTGTTATCCGCGTATCGCTTACCTTGATCGGTGAAATATGTCTCAGTTTTAAGCTTTATCTTTGCGTGGATGTCAACATATTCCAAGTCAAAGGCTCTTTCAACCTCATCTAGGCTGGCAAATACCTTTCCCTCACCCTTGCTACCATCTCGCATCACTGTTAGGTAGTAGACACCCAGCACCATGTCTTTCGAAGGTCCAACTATAGGATGGCCATCAGCTGGCTTGAGTAAGTTGCGAGTAGCCATCATCTTTGAAATCGCTTCGTTTACTGCTTTTTCTGAGAGTGGCACATGAACAGCCATCTGATCGCCATCAAAATCGGCGTTGAATGCTGCACAAACTAGGGGGTGAAGTTGGATTGCTTTGCCTTCAACCAAGATTGGCATGAAAGCCTGAATACCCAGCCTATGGAGTGTAGGCGCCCTGTTGAGCAGGATTGGACGGCCTTCAATAACCTCTTCCAACACCTCCCATACTTCTGGTGGCTGACGCTCGATAATGCGCTTCGCTCCCTTGATGTTGCTCGCATGCCCATATTCAACCAGTTTGCTGATCACAAACGGCCGGAATAACTCAAGGGCCATGGTTTTGGGTAAACCGCACTGGCCCATCTTGAGTGTTGGACCGACGACGATGACTGAGCGACCCGAATAATCGACTCGTTTACCAAGGAGGTTTCGACGAAAACGTCCCTTCTTTCCCTTTAGCATGTCAGAGAGAGACTTCAGCTGTCGTCGTCCACGGCGGCTGAGCGCCTTGCCTCTCTGGCTATTGTCGATCAGACTATCGACGGCTTCCTGGAGCATCCGCTTTTCATTGCGAACGATGACATCGGGCGCACCTAGTTCAAGGAGCCTCTTCAGACGATTGTTTCTGTTGATGACGCGTCGATACAGGTCATTAAGATCAGACGTCGCAAATCGACCGCCGTCTAGCTGAACCATCGGTCGGAGGTCGGGTGGGATCACCGGAAGTACGGTCAATATCATCCACTCTGGCCGGTTGCCACTCTTGCTAAGTGCTTCAACCACCTGCAAGCGTTTCGTAGCCCTTTTGGCTCCCTGCTTTGAACGACTGGTCCGTACTTCACGCCACAACTCTTGAGCAAGTTTGTCCAAATCGGTATTCTTGAGTATGCCGTAGAAAGCCTCGGCACCCATATCAGCCCGGAAAACGTTGCCGAATTTGCTCTTCAGTTCGCGATAATCTGACTCATTTAGAAAGGCCATTTGGGCCAGATTCTCTAGTTGCTCGCGATTCGTACGCGCCTGTTGTCTGATTCTGGCCAATTTGAGACTGATCTGGTTACCCATCTCTGAGCCTGTGGCCTCAATTTCGTCTTTCAGGGATCCAATCTCGCGCTCATGTTCAGCAACAGCGCTCTCTTGGTCTTCCTCCAATTCCTTTTGTCGCGTCGTGAGTCGTTCAGAGGTTGTCTCTTGAACGAGAACAATATGCTCGCGACCGATCGAATCGCCTTTCGAGGCAATCGTTACATCACCGAGAACAATGTCCTCGTCTACCTCATTGTTCATGGAATTCTCGAGACGCTGCTCGACTACCTGAGCCTCTCGCACAACCTCGTCAGTCGCGGCCGACAACATCTCATCATAGGAAATTCGAAGGTTTTCAAGGTCGGTCTCGCGTTCTGCCAAACGCTCGCGGATCTCTTTGGTTGCCTCATCAATCTCATTGCGATTTTCCTCATGCAAGAGAAGTTCAGCTTCTTCTAGTTCTTCTTCCAGACGTTTTAGGGCTCGCTTGCGAGCCTCTTCGTCCACGAAAGTCACTACATATTGTGCGAAGTAAAGCACGCGATCTAGATTCCTGCGGGAGATATTCAGCAGCAGGCCCAAATAGCTGGGAACTCGCCTTGTGTACCAAACATGGGCGACAGGAGCCGCCAATTCAATGTGCCCTAGCCGTTCACGCCTAACGGCCGCTCTCGTAATCTCAACCCCACATTTGTCGCACACAATACCTTTGTAGCGGACATTCTTGTATTTTCCACAGTAACATTGCCAGTCACGCGTGGGTCCAAAGATCGCCTCACAGAACAGACCATCTTTCTCAGGTCGAAGGCGGCGATAGTTGATTGTCTCAGGTTTGGTGACTTCACCATAGGACCATGATCGAATTTGGACAGGGGACGCTAAACTTATGCGTAAAGAACGAAATTCGGTTGCTTCCACCAGGTGTGACCTCCCAAAAAAGATGCCGGATCCTTACCGGCTAACGAGAATTAGCACTGATTACCCTGCTCTCCATCCACGGACACAGCAAAAGAGCGCTTGGTACGCACCAACGCTCTCAATCTGTAGCTATGCTATTTCGCCTTGACTATCACCGTGTCCAAGGATAATCAGTTTATTCTTTCGGTGAACGTCGATTTGATAAATTCCTATGCTGCATTGCAAATTGGCAATCATACCATAGGAGAGGGTTCATGTCAAATGATTCGAAGGTCTTTTTGGCGCGGTTTCGGCCATCTTGTAGTTCATCCTACGATGTACTAGATGGTTTGTCCGACCAGCATTCTCAGGTAGGCTTCCATGAAAGGGTCCAGTTTGCCATCGAGTACGGACTGCGCATTCCCGGTTTCGTAGTTCGTCCGGTGATCCTTCACCATCTTGTAGGGGTGTAATACGTAGGATCGGATCTGATTTCCCCACCCTGCATCGACATC
>JAUVOB010000037.1 GCA_030599405.1 Chloroflexota bacterium
AGTCTCTCCCGATAGCCGCACCGTCACCATAGAAGCCAGCGTCCGAGACGTCAATGATTTCCCGGTTACGGCTCGAGCAGAGATTATTTATCACGCAGCCGACACCTACGTGGGTGTTCTTACCGATAAGTGGTTCACGACCGCCGGTTCCAGTACGGATGTGGATGTCATAACGGTTGACTGGGACGGGCAGCCAGTTCCCGATCGTGAGGTTGAGCTTACGCTTTACCGCCGTGATTGGCGGCCGATTCGCGAATCAAACATCAGTCGTTACTACACACGCTGGGAGGTTACGAACACCGAAGTAGACCAAGTCCGAGTGACGACAGATGGACAGGGAATGGCCAGTGCCCAGTTAGTGCCAAATAGCGGAGGTAGTTATCTGATTGTGGCTACGACGACAGATGACAGCGGCCGAAGTCACAGCAGCAGCACCTTCCTCTGGGTGTCGAGCGCCGATTACGTCGGGTGGCGTGTCGATCCCAAGGAACGGCGAATGGATCTAACGCTGGATAAGGATGAATATAACCCTGGAGATACGGCCCGGATCCTGGTCCAGTCGCCATTTACAGGCCCGGTCCAAGCCTGGGTGACTATTGAACGAGGTGATCTTATCGAGCAACGATTGATCACGTTGCAGTCGAACAGCGAGGTGATCGAAATACCAATCATCGAGGATTACGCCCCCAATGTTTTCGTTACCGTCCATGCGGTTAAAGGTATCGACGAGTCGAATCGATATGCCGATATGAGAATCGGAATGGCTGAGTTGCTTGTCTCGCCTGGACATCTGGGACTGGACATTACACTTTCACCCCGAGGTGAATTACACAAGCCTGGAGACAGCGTTGATTACGAAATCGAGGTAACCGACCAACGCGGAAACCCTGTGCAGGCAAATCTATCACTGGCTTTGGTCGATCTAGCTGTATTGTCATTAAAGGCCGACAATGCGCCACATATCTTGGAAGCGTTCTATGAACGACAGCCAATGCGCAGCAAGACGGGATCTGGTCTCATCATCTCAGGTGAAGGGCTGGAAATCGAGATCCCTCTAGAGCAGGGCGGCATGGGCGGCGGGGGTGGTGGTCTTGATGAAGCAGCTCTTAGCACCTTCGCCCTGGAAGAGGAAGATGAGGTTCGAAAGGATTTTCCGGATACGGCATTTTGGAAGGCAAAAGTCGCGACTGATGCAAACGGACATGCCACCGTATCCATACCATTGCCGGATTCATTAACTACCTGGCGCCTCAGTACAAAAGGCGTAAGCGATTACACGACGAGTGCCGATACTTTGGTCGGTCAGGATCAGGTCGATATCATCGCAACCCTTCCGCTCCTAATCCGCCCAATCACCCCCAGGTTCTTGACGGTTGGCGATAAGTTGCAGCTAGGAGCCGTCGTTCACAACAACAGCGGCGAGCCGCTTGATGTAACTGTTAGCCTGGTTGCCTTGGGCTTGACT
The DNA here is from genome assembly GCA_030599405.1 of Chloroflexota bacterium. Taxonomy (GTDB): domain Bacteria; phylum Chloroflexota; class Anaerolineae; order Promineifilales; family Promineifilaceae; genus UBA11865. Next base: position 1,466 of record JAUVOB010000037.1, read on the forward strand.
CTTGAAGGACCGTCTGATCAGTCAATTGTCATACCGGCCGAGGGCAGGGAAGTTGTGCGCTGGCCAGCGACCGTAGATGATGTTCGCTTTGCAGATCTTACATTCAGAGCGGAAGGAGGAGGATACCGCGACGCATCAAAGCCAACCTTTGGTATCGCCCCGGATCAACTCCTTCCCGTTGTACGTTATTCCGGAGAGGATCTCGTAGGTACTTCCGGTGTCCTCGATGAGGCAGGACGGCGCGTGGAGGCGATTCTTCTGCCACCTAATATCGACAGGAGCCAGGGAGAGGTTCAGCTCAAGCTGAGTCCATCATTGGCGGCCGCGATAATCGATGCCTTTGAGTACGTAAACAGATTAGAAGATCGACCGGCATGCGCCCATTCTGTCACGGATCAGCTGTTGCCTAACGTTGCCACATTTCGGGCCATGCAATTGATGGACCTTCAAGATGAGGATTTGACAACCAGGTTAGAAGCGTTGATCCAGGAAGATATCGGCCGGCTTGAGGATTTGCAGAAAACGAACGGCGGTTGGGGTTGGTGCTACTCATCAGAAGCCGACCGCTATCTCAGCGCTTATACCCTCCTGGCTCTCGCGAAAGCGCAAGAAGCGGGCTTCAGCATTCCCAGGGAAGTCACCCGCAGAGCCACGGTTTATCTTCGAACTCAGCTGAGAAGTGTCCAGGATCTTACCGAATCATACGAGGTAAACAGGCAAGCCTTCTTCTTGTATGTACTGTCTGAACTGGACCAGGTAAGTGTCGACGAACTGGACGAACTGTTCATTGAGCGACGCGCGCTTCTCGATCCTTATGCAAGGGGTCTAATATTGATGGCTTATGATATGCTGGGCGAAGGCGATACCGAGATGGCAACCTTGATCGCCGATTTAAACGACAGCGTCATTCTTAGCGCCAGTGGCGCTCACTGGGAGGATGCCGTACCGGACTGGGACAATCTGGGCAGCGATATTCGGGGAACGGCGATGATCGTCGAGGCCCTGACCCGTGTTGACCCGGCAAACGCGCTCTTGCCGAACGCGGTCGGGTGGTTGATGGTTGCCCGTACCGCCGATCACTGGCCTTCCGGTCAGGATAATGCATGGAGCATTTTAGCCCTATCAGATTGGATGGCCGCCAGCGGCGAGTTGAACGTCGATTACGACTATAAGGTCGCCGTGAACGGACGTGGCTTATCCGAAGGCCACTTCGATCAAGAAAACGTCTCTGAAAGCGCAGAGTTGGCTATTGCCGTTGGCGAACTCTTACCGGAAGACGTCAATTTCATCGATTTCCAACGCGGAAGCGGCGACGGACGTCTATACTATTCGGCCTATCTAGATTCCTTTGTAGATGCTAATTACCTGGAGGCAATCAACCGGGGTATCGATGTGCAGAGAGTCTACTATGATGCGACCTGTGATCCCGAAGATAGCGTCTGCGAACCGATCTCGGAAATCGAGAATGGGCAGCAGGTGAGGGTGGAGCTAACGGTAGTGGTACCGTCTAATCTGCTCTATGTCGTCCTTAGAGATCCTATCCCTGCCGGGACCGAAGCCATCGATCCTGGTCTCTTAACGACGGGATCTAATTCGGGTGCATCGATGGTCCGAATAGACCATGAATACCTCTATGGCTATTGGGGATGGTGGTATTTTGATCACATCGAATACCGAGATAACGCCGTCATCTTCATGAGCAACTACCTGCCGGCCGGGACCTATCAGTTCACCTATCATTTGCAGACGACCATACCCGGTGAATACCAGGTTATTCCTGCCACTGCCCGGCAAGAATTCTTCCCTGAAGTGTTCGGCCGCAGCGATGGGCTGGTATTATCGATCGAGGATTGATTAGCGGTAAGCGACGACGCCGAACGCTTCTTTTCTGGGGATAACGCGCCGAAAACCTGCGTCTTTAAGTCTCTGGACGACTCCCCGTGATGTCCGTCTTCCTGACCGGCTGGTGAGATCGCCGACATAGTGGAAGAGGCGACCGCCCGGTGCCAACACGCGTACAAGTTGTTCGTAAAATTCGGCAGAATAGAGACGACCCGCGAGACTGATGGTCGGTGGATCGTGCATGATTCGAGAGAATGCAGCATCCTCGAAATGCGTGATTTCCTCAAACACATCGCCTATGCGACTTTCAATCCGTTTGTCTTCGAAAAGCCGGTGTGACCAAGGGTTAATGCCGCAGATCTCTAGGACGGCTGGATCTATCTCGACTGTGATGACTTTCTCAGCCGATTTCGCCGCTTCAATAGCTGTATAGCCCAGTCCGGTTGACGTATCGAGCACCTGACCGGTTACCGGCTTAAGGGTCTTGATCTTCGCTAACGTGTCCCTACGGGGATCCGTGTCCTTTATTCGGTGCATGGGTATCCCCGATAGGAGCATAGTAGGCGGTCCGGAAGTAGGCATCAGGGAATAAATACGACTCATCATCTCTGAATAGAGTTGAACCTTCCAGATTCGGCCAGAATCGACTGTGAAACAGCCAACTTCATGCTGGTTTATGTCCTCGAGATCCTCCCAGCCGACAAGCTGGCCATCAGGGAAAACGGCGCCACCATCACCTATATGGATTTCAGATTTGGTGCGACCAAGATCTAATGAGACCACCACTGTGCGAGCCATCTCTTTCCGGGCCTCAAAAATGGGTTTTGTTTGGTAGCGCGATAGGATAACTGAGACCGCCAACGTCGACCTTTTTCCGTGACTCGTGCCCTAACCGGCCGATAAATGCCTAAGGGGCATCCTTGTCTACAATCGCTTCATACAAGGCTTGCAGGTCCTCGTCAGAGTAAAAATGAATGACGACTTTCCCACCTGTTTGACCTTTCTGAATATCAACCCGCGTACCAAGGGATTGGCGAAACTGCGTCTGCAGGTAACTCCATTCAGGGGAAAGGGAACTCGGCGGCTTCGGGGTAGGCTTGGCCGCCGAATTGATCTTCTTAACGATTTCCTCGACCTGGCGAACGCTGAATTCTCTTTTGATGATGCTGTTCATGACGGCTGTCTGGGCTTCGTCAGTTTCAAGCGGTAGCAGAGCCCTTGCATGGGCGCCACTGATCTTGCCTGCCATAACGGCGGCCTGGATATTGACCGGGAGGTTAAGCAAACGCAGCGTATTCGCAATTGTCGGCCGGCTTTTTCCGACTCTGCCCGCTACATCTTCCTGCGTGAGATAGAAATCGTCTATTAGTTGCTGATAGGCACGAGCCTCTTCTATTGGGTTTAGATCAGCTCTCTGAATGTTCTCTATCAGTGCTAATTCAAGCATGTCTTGTGACGATGCTTCCTTGACGACAACCGGCAGCTCATTCAGGCCAGCCATCTGTGCGGCTCTCCACCGTCTCTCGCCGACAATAAGGGTGTAACCCCCTTGTTCGTCTTTTCGGACGACAAGAGGTTGGATAAGTCCATGCTCTCGGATCGAAGCCGACAGATCGGTGAGGCTATCATCATCTATTTCAGCTCGTGGCTGCAACGGATTAGGCGAAATGCTGGTCACTGGCACCATGAGCAATCCGCTCTCATCCTGCTGTTCTGGCTCACCTGGGGGTATCAAGGAGCTTAGTCCCCTTCCTAATCCGCGCCTCTTGCTCATGTATTTGATTTCCTGTTCATCGGCTGAGCTCTGTCTCCCCCTACGAGCTCGGCTGTTAATATCTTATAGGCAATGGCGCCGGGGGAGTTTGGTGCATACAGGCTTATCGGCATGCCATAACTTGGCGCCTCGCTCAGGCGTATATTCCGCGGAATGATGGTGCGAAAGACATGGTCGGGAAAATGAAACCTAACCTCCTCCACAACCTGCCGGCTCAGATTCGTCCTCTTGTCGTACATCGTCATGATCAGTCCGCGTATCCGCAGATCGCTATTTATGTGCTTGCGAATGAGCTCAATTGTCTCCAAGAGCTGGGTCAAACCCTCCAGAGCCAAGTATTCACATTGAATTGGGATGATGACGCCATCCTTGGCAGCAGCTAAGGCGTTGACCGTTAGTAAACCTAAGCTAGGAGGGCAATCAATCAATATGTAATCGTAGGTGTTGTTGGTTTGCTTCAGCGCGTTTTTCAGACGGTATTCACGGGCAGGCAAATTGACCAACTCTACCTCGGCCCCGGCCATCGCCGGATTGGAGGGCGCCAGGCTTACCTTCGATACCTCATGGTAAATAGCGATTCTATCAAGGGTGCTCCTCTCAAGAAGAAGGTCGTACACCGATGGATTCGCTTTGTGTTTATCGAAACCGAGATTTGACGTAGCATTGGCTTGAGGGTCGAGATCAATGACCAAAACTCGAAAGCCTTTATTAGCCATGAAGGCGGCCATGTTAACAACGCTGGTTGTCTTTCCGACACCACCTTTTTGCATGGCCATAGCATAGATCTTAGTCATAGTAACCCTTGTTATCCGAGATGATTTCTTTACCTAATCAGCGTGCAGTTCTGAATTCTATCCACTATCCACTACCTTTGAGATGGCGACGATCTTGTCCTCAATGGTCTCTTGCGTAACCGATGCCGCAGCAACACGATTAGCAAATTCAGCAGAATCCCAAGGGTTGCCGCGAGTCTGGTACAGGCGGATGAAATAGGCGGCGGCGAAGGAGTCCCCGGAACCGGTTGGATTGACCTCAATAACTGGTGGCGCCGGAAAATGACGGCTCTCACCGCGGCAATGCACCGTACAGCCACCTGCCTGTTCGGTCAATACGAGCAATCTAGCTCTCTCGCGATACACCTGAAGCACAGATGGATCGTTCAGATCTTCCTTGCTCAGTATGACGGCCGCGGCCATTGGCAGCGTGTCGTTCGCCTCTGGCCATTCGCTGCTGGCAACTTGCCCGCTCTCGTCCCACCTACGAAGCCAACCTTGGGGCGTCAATCCCACGATGCTATTGCTGAACAGGTTGATCATGGATGGATCAATCTCGTTTGCAATCGGTCCAAGGTGCACGATGGGTGCACGAATCCAAGCCGGCGGAACATGCTTTCTCTGGATTAAACTAGCCACTGTAAAAATCTTCTGCTGGCGTCTACCGTCCGCGTATGTATTCTCGAAGGTGGTCGTAGTCGCAGTAGCAACATTCTCGACAGCAATGCCAGGAAAGGCCGATTCTAGGTCGAGATCTGACGCAACACTAGTAACAACGGCTACGCGTAAGCCCAATGCCTGGGCCACACGGGCCGCATATGTGACCGTTCCCCCGGGCACTGATCCGGATGGCGTAAGGTCCAAAGATGCGTGACCAATAGCAAGATAGTCAACTTCTGGATAAACTGTCACGTCTCTGATTCTACCTGAGTAAAGAAAGGCGACAACTCGAGGGATCAGGTGGTATTATTGAGCTATACCGAGGATGATGTGAGGAATCGATGGTCGCCAACAGCAAGCTTTACCTAATAGGGTTGATGGTCCTTCTTCTTGCGCTTACCTCCTGTCGTAGCAAAGATGACAGGCCAGTTTCCCCGACTCCAATGGCGCCGATCCAATCCGAGATCGTTCGTAAACCAGCTAGCATCGACAATGTCGAAATCCTCGTAAGCGATTCTGTTCCGCCTCAAGTCAGAGTAAAGGTCCTGGGAATCCTGCCAAATAACTGTTCGTCCATCGATGAGATCATACAGATCCATGAGCCAGACACGTTCAAGATTGAAATATCTGTGTTTGATAGATCTAGTCCAGAGTGCGGAAGTGAACCGGTTCCCTTTCAGGAATTCGTTACTCTCGATGTCGCTGGGCTAGAGGCCGGTTCCTATGCTGTCGACGTCAACGGTCAAATCATCGCCTTTACCCTTCAAGATGAGCAATTGACAGACACTGGCGGCGCCGTTATTAGCGGCCGGGTCTGGCACGATCTTTGCGCTTCCACGGAGACCGATCAGGGGAACTCACTACAACCATCGCCAGGTTGTATAGAGCTAGACGATGGGAGAAATATGGCCAATGGTGACATCGATCCGGATGAGCCTGGTCTAGAGGGTTTGCTGGTCGAACTTGGTGAAGGAACATGCCCAGCGACCGGACTAGCAGTGACTATCACCGATTACGATGGCTTGTATCTTTTCAGTGGTATCTCGGCCGGCCAGTATTGCATCTCGATTGATGCCACTATGATTCAAAACGCGGTCATTCTGGAGGTCGGCGAGTGGACTCATGATAGCGGTGGAGATCCAGCGGGTAATACCATTACTATATCGAATGGCGAAAATCGTTCGGGTGTTAATTTCGGATGGGATTTTGCTTTTCTACCGCTACCAGAAGTTGATAGCTTCACCTGCACTAATGGGGCAAAGCTCGTGGAAGATGTAACCATACCAGATGATTTCGAGGTAGCGCCTGGCGAGGTGCTCACCAAGACCTGGCGTCTCATTAATAGTGGGAGTTGCTCCTGGTCGAACGGATACGGCCTAGTAATCGTCGACGGTGATAAGTTGAATACCGTGGAGGTGATCCAGGTTACCACCGATGTAGCGCCAGGTGAGATGATTGACCTATCCGCCCAACTCACAGCCCCTCTTAAGCCAGGAACCTACCGAGGTGAATGGATGCTTCGTGATCCCGATGGTCAAACCTTTGGCTTTGGTACCCAATCCAACAAGCCAATATGGTTTCAAATCGTTGTATCCGAATGAAGTGCTATTGCTCATCGCGGCCAACATGGTTAATATTATGTCATCATGCGCTGGAAGCTAGTTTGGAAAAAACCACTCCTAACGTTAACTCAAGGGATCGCGCTGATCGTAATCCTATTTGGTTTATTTGTCGCTCTGGATCTGAATAGAAGAGCGCAGGCGGGGAGACTCGTCGGAAAGGACGAGGAAACATTGAGAGCGGAGCTGGATGCTGAGATCGCTCGCAAGGGTGAACTCGAGGCTACCCGAGAATTCGTCCAGAGCGCAGAGTACGTTGAGAGGTATGCCAGAGACGAGGCAGGTAAAGTTCTACCAGGTGAGAGGAAGGTCGTTCCTTTGGTGATCGAAGCCGATACTGGTCCGTTAGTTCCATCTGATCCAGCCCCTGACCCTGCCCAATATGCTCGACCATGGCAGGCCTGGTGGCAATTATTGACCGAT
>JAUVOB010000062.1 GCA_030599405.1 Chloroflexota bacterium
CGAAACGGCTTCACAAGGTAATCGCGTGCCCCCAGGCGAAACGCCTGGATCGCGTCCGTTTCCATTCCCTCAGGCGCAGTGACAATCATCGGCACATCCGTCCCCTGGGATCGTAATGCGACGAGCAGATCCTTCCCGCTCAATCCGGGCAGCGTGAGACTGGCGATGATCAGGTCCGGACCAAACTGCAGCGACTTCTGAATGGCTGTGCTGCTGTCCCCCGCTGTTTCGACCTGATAACCAAGCGGCTTTAGTATCTGCCGTTCCAGCAGGTCGAGAATATCCGGATCCTCGTCAACAACCAGTATCTTGCCAAGCTTTGCCGTTGTGACCATGAAAGTATGATAGCATGGAAATCTATAGGCGCGCATAGTCCCAGGGAATAGAATCCACCCTTCCCAACAGGATAATTAGAATCACCTTAGAAACCCCAAAGTTTCTTGACTCGCTTTCTAGCGCCCGTTTAGAATCAAGCTATCCAGGATGGGCAAGTATGGAATACAAGGACTACTACAAAGTGTTAGGGGTCGATCGTTCTGCGAGTAGTGATGAGATCAAGCGGATTTATCGAAAACTCGCGCTTAAGTATCACCCCGATAAAAACCCTGGCGACAGCCAGGCCGAAGAACACTTTAAGGAGATCAACGAAGCTTACGAAGTATTAGGCGACTCCACGAAGCGCGCTAAATATGACCAGCTGGGCTCTTCTTATCGATCATGGGAACGGACCGGCAGTCAGCCGGGCTCTTTCGATTGGTCTGAATGGATGCAGGGGGGGCAAGGTGGTGGCGTGCGCGTCGACATTGGAGGTTTTTCCGACTTCTTTTCTGCCATCTTCAGTGGTATGAGTGCTCAACAGCAGGGATATCGCACCCAGGGTCGCAGACTCGGACGCGATATCAAACAACCCGTCACAATTACACTCAGCGAGGCCAATACAGGTACAACCCGCGTACTAACCATCAACGGGAAAAAAATCGAGGTAACCATCCCACCAGGCTCCCGTACAGGCACAAAGGTGCGCGTGAGCGGACTAGGCGAGGCAGGCGCACAGAAGACCGGTGATCTATTTCTCGTGATTACCATCGCGCCCGATGCCCGCTTCAAGCTCGAGAAAGATGATCTCTACACAAGGGTGAACGTGGATCTTTACACCGCCATTCTCGGTGGGGAAGTCGAAGTCCCCACACTGTCCGGCAACGTCGTATTGACCATCCCAGCGGGCAGCCAACCCGATCAAAGTTTCCGCTTGAAAGAGCGCGGTTTGCCCAATCTTCGAAATAAAAAGAAGCGGGGCGATCTATATGCGCGTTTGGACATCTCCTTGCCACGCAAGCTTAATTCACGGGAAAGAAAACTCTTCAAAGAACTTGTCAAGCTGAAAGATTCCTAATGCAAATGCAACGATGCTCACCTTCGAAGTATATGAAACGGTTTCCCAATCCATGTATGCTGGCTGGGTATCAACTTGGTCTCAACTTGCATTCCTCCTCCAGCGCAAACAACTGGCAGGGGTGCAAACACACAACGAGGTAGCAATGAAAACACGAATTCTTGTGACGGTCGCCGTAGCGCTTAGCCTTTCAATTCTGGCTTGTAGTTGGCAACTTGTCCCCCCCCTACAAGCCGATCCGACCACCATCCCCACTACTTCACTCTCAGTTGCTACTCCATTAGATAGTGCAGCAACGGAGCTGGTCATAGCTGGCAGGACGTCAATCACCAGCGATGACCTCACCGGACTCTACGAACGAGTTAACCCGGGCGTGGTAACGATCTGGATTTTCGCGGAGAGTGATGCTCCTCATGAAGTCTCTATCCCTCGCGGGCAGGGCTCTGGGTTCGTAATCGATCGCGAAGGACACATTGTCACCAACCAGCATGTTATTGCCGGAGCAAATGCAATAGAAGTTGACTTCACCTCCGGCATGAAGGTATGGGCCGAATTGATTGGCGTCGACCCCGACTCGGACCTTGCTATATTGAAAGTTGATGTTCCCGAAGCCGATCTCGTCCCGATTCCCCTGGGGGATTCAGACTTAATAAAGGTGGGGGAATTTGTCGCTGCAATCGGAAACCCTTTCGGTCTGCAAGGTACAATGACGGCCGGCATTGTATCCGCCGTTGGACGGTCACTTGAGTCGGAGCACCTTACACCCGAGGGACTCAGATTTTCAGCCGGAGACCTGATCCAAACGGACGCAGCGATCAACCCCGGCAACTCCGGAGGCCCACTCTTGAACCTCAGTGGTCAGGTAATAGGAATTAACCGGGCCATACATACCGAGACTTTCACGGTTGATGGCAGCGCCGCCAACTCTGGGGTGGGCTTTGCCATCCCGGTGAACATCCTTCGGCGCGTTGCTCCGGCAATAATCGGTGACGGCCACTATGACTACCCCTACCTTGGTGTGTCCAGCCTGAACGATCAGCTTTGGAATTTAAAAGTAATTGAAGCGTTGGGCTTCGGCTCCCATATGTTCGGCGCATACATCACAGAGGTCGTCCCTGGCGGACCTGCCGACGATGCTGGATTGCGCGGCGGCAGTAAGGAGACATCTATCCCTGGACTCTTGGCTGGCGGCGATTTGCTCGTCGCCATTGATGGGCAAACCATTCGTCAGTTCGACGACATGTTGTCTTATCTTTTCAAGCACACAGAAGCGGGGCAGGATGTTGTTTTAACTGTAATTCGCGACAATGAGGAGATGAACGTCACGCTCACTATTGGAGCCCGCCCTTAATAAATAAAAACGGCTCCCGCCAACATGATGCCGGGAGCCGTATATGTCGAAGATGCTTACTATCTAAATAACGATCGTTCAAGAGAGAGAAGGCTTTTCGCCAGGATTTCTAGATCGAGACTCGCCGCGGCCTCATTCGTGTCAATTTCTCCTGGGACGAGTTCAAGGCGCTTAATCAAATCCCCCAATGTATCAGCATCTGCAGCGCTGAGCATTTTCTCAAACTCTAATAAACTAGCCCTGGTTCCTATAAGAGCAGCTTTGGCCGCGACCGTATCCCCCTGGGCAAGCGCAAGCTGAGCTGAAGTCACATCGAACAGAACAATGAGAAGCTGCCGGTGCGACTCGCTTGTGTTAAGCGAATCCGAAAATTGCTCATTCTCCGCCGGCAACGATCTCAGGTCCTCAAGTTCGGATTCCAACGACTCGATTTCAATCCGCGCCTTCTCAAGCTCGATGGTCAACGGGCCAACTTGGTAAAACCACGTCGCTACCAGACCCAGAGCGAATAAAACGACTGCGCAAAGAGTCCAAAACAGGAACCGTCTCAGGCGGCGCTTGGGCTTCACCGGCTCTGATGGAGCTTCAGCTTCTTTAGATATTTCCTGCTTTGTTTCCGTTACAGGCTTCTCAGCTTCCACAACTTCGACGTCAGGAGCTTCTATCTTGATCTCCGGTTCGTCGTTAGCCTGGATACCTTCTTCATTCATCAAAGCACTCCTCGCGACCTCATTCTCTACACATTAATCGGCGTTAGAATTCTCGGGGTCTGTTACTACGATCAACAGCTTCCATGCAATCTCTATCTCGTCCTCGGCGATTGTAGGTTGTGTGCGGATATCCTCAAGTGCAATGTCCAATCGGCTCACAATCTCGTCGAGAACCGTAACGCTATCTCCAAATGTTTCCTCTCCACGCCATTTCTCCGCTAGGACGGAAACCATTACCCGGGCGGATGTCACGTCTTCACTTGCCTGTCCCAAATTATCTTCGGACAGCCAGAATTGTGCCCGCGAGAGAAGGGTCATCGCCCGGATCAATTGCAGCTGACCCTGCATCTCATCGATGGGTTGACCCACTTCAGAGAGCGATACTTCAAATGTATCCAAGCGATCTGTCAGTACCGCTAGTTCGGCCGCCAGCACAGTCATCTGCTCAGTAATCGCCTCTGAGTGAGAGGCGCTTAAATCTGCACCGTCATTGATAAGTCTCTCAAGTCCAGACTGCTGTTCCTCAATTTCCAGATCTCTTTCAGCTAAGTCTAAACGCAGCTGTGCAACTTCTTCTTGGTAATCCTCTACTTGCTGATCGTATGATGGACCAGGTCCAACTGCAATCCGGTAGAGCGTTACCCCTCCAAAATAAAGCCCCAATCCGATAGCAAGCCCCACCATGATTGCTACGAACAGGCGTAGGAATACCTTTAGCGCTCGAGAAAACGGGTTGCTTGTGGGTTTTTCGCTGCTTGAAGTGCTGTTTTCAGAGTTCTCCATAATCTTCAATCCTCATTATAGAATAGAGCGCGGTGTTGGGAGAAAAACGTTTTTACAAACGACCGCGATCGAGCCGATGTTAATCAAGGTAAGTGAACGGGGTCAAATCATCTCCTAGGTGGGGAATTTCAACCCTCCCAGCCCTGTTAATACACAATGGACGGCTTTCGCCGTCCATTATACATCACATATTTTTTGCTTTTTTATCGGGATTTGACCTCGATCTTCTTCGGTCGAGATTCCTCCGACTTGGGGATTCGCAGCGATAGCACGCCATCTTCAATGGTCGCATCGGCCTTCTCCGCGTCAAGTAGGTCGGGGAGGCGTAGTCTGCGCTCGTAAGAACCACGATGTAGTTCACGCAACAGGACATCCTCTTGTCCGTTCTCCTCTTCCTTAACTTCGCCGCGTAAGGTGACGACATCCTCGATAATTTCAATTTGCAGGTCGTCAGCTTTCAGGCCGGGCACGTTAGCAGTGATCAGGTACTCATCACTGTTGGCCTGGACGTCTACCGGCAATCGGCAGCCGCCGTTGAAGCCAACGGGATGATAACGATGCATCCTGCGATGTCTTTGTGGAACCATGTATTCACTCATTACCAACACTCCTTTATAGGTATACAGATTACGCTTCCTAGGATACCCACCGATCATCAGATGTTCACATACGAGATATATGAATTCCGTTAACTACCGCGCATTTTTCTGGTTAGAACCTAGAAACTACGCACGAATAACACTTCAATAGAATGAAGACGCTTCGATGAAAAGTGTTGGGGGTAAAAAGGGGAGACAATCCGAACCCAGCGCGGAAAGGATTGATTGTCCTTCTCGGCGATCGCGGGGTCCGACGTCCCCACTATTTCCGTTCAGCAGTGCAGAGACGGTCGAGCTGGCTGCCGCCATATTCTCATTAAGAGACTGGGCGAACCTTATTCTGGATTGGGTGTGGGCAGGGGGATGGTTTGCGGTCCCAGGACACGCGTGGCGGATTCATCCATCGTCAAGCCGGTAAAGCTTTCAAGCGGGTATCTGGCTGCTTCCTCATAAAGAGTTCGCTGCAAAGCCGGGCTGCCTATCTCCATCAAGAGTGCGTAGTAATCTTCAGCCACGGCGATCTGTTCGGCGGTGATGATGACCTCACTCCCGCGACCATTCAGCAATGCATCGAAGCCCACTTCGAAGGTGGAAATCAAATTGAAAGATTCGTTCCAGAAGTTCGGATAAGCCAAGGCTATATCAATCAACTCGTCGTTGTGAGCCCAGAATATTTCACGGTAATAGCGACCTGTCGCGGTAGGCATGAGCAACTCTGATTCGACCCGTAGATAGAGATCGACTGTGCTCCAAACATCTTTGCCAGTTACCACTGCAGCAGGTACTGCCAGAATTAAGAGTGCTGCCAGGATGAGGATAAGACAGGTTCTTATTTTTATTATCTTGAGCATCTACCTACTCTTGTGCTCTTCTTTTTACACAATTTGCGAAAACACTCGAGCTTTTACCAACAATGTATTTCAAATGAGATATTCAATATCTCACAACTATGGAGGCAATTCAATGGGAAATTCATCTTTTCAGCCTCTGCAACTGTCAGGATATCCAATGTCGGGGGAACTAATCCCACATACAATAACGCTTCCCTGTAAGTAAGAGATATATCGACCTACTTGCGGATACAGCTAGCTCACCAGTCGACGGTTAGGTAGTGGAGTAATTCAGGAAGGACCCCACGCCAGGTGCTGGACTCATGGTTCCCGGATACCAATACGTACTTATGCTCAATATCCGCCTCGAGGAGAGCCTCGCTCAACTCAAGAGTTTTCTCATACGCGGTATCTGTGTCACCGGACATGAGAAATATCGTCAAAGGCAGTTCTCCAAGAAGTATTAGACTGAAGGGATCATATTCTGGGCGAGCGTAATTCACGTTCAGCGCCGGACTGAGTGCTCCAACATTCTGGATGATGTCTGCGTTTCGGAAGCCAATTTCTAATGCCCATACACCCCCGCGCGATACGCCCGCCAATCCCCGGCTATCCCCCTGCGCAATCGTTCGATAGGCTCGGTCGATGAAGGGCATTAAACCGTTGATGAATTCATCCTCATAAGAGCCGGGCCCACCGTCTGTGCTGCTAAACAGCGGCTCGGGTTGGAGGGGCATGACTACTAAAAACGGAGGTAGTGTGCCGACCCCATAAGCATCATCCAATGCTTCTTCGATGCCAAGAATCTGCCAGTGATTCTCACCTTGCGGTTGTCCGTGGAGTAGGTAAAGAACCGGGAAACGCCGATCGAGATCGTCGTAGCACGGTGGAAGATAGATAATAACCGGGACCAAGTCTGGGCTTATCCGTCCGGGATAGCTGGTGTGCTCCAGGCGTACTGAATTCTCCATACAAATGTTGTCAGGGGGCTCAGTAGGTATGGGATCGAATTCTATTGATGTGCGGGGCACACATCCGGGTTTCACATCTCGTGATAAATCTGTGCAGTCCTCGAGGACCGCGGTCGGGGAGGGAACCGGGCGATTCGTTACAGTTCCGTTCTGATCCGGGACACCTGCTAGCGTGATAGGCATCCACAGACAGGCGACTTGGCTTACAGCTAATACCAGGAAAAAACAAACAATGAAGTTTCGACGCTGCATGATAAAAACAAATCCTTAGGCGACATCTGCATCGTGAAAAGCTGCTAACGCGAGATCGTCGCATTTCTCCAGAGTTAAGCACACACCCTTGATATAGCATTTCTCAATCTCTGCGTATCTATTGTACCGGGCATATCTTCGCTATAGTGAGGCCCAGACCTCACCCTCTAACAAATAAGTTCCTTCCTGCACATCGGCTTGCGGGAAAATTCATACTGCCTGATTTTACCGGCGTCGCTTTTGAATCCGCATCTTCTGACTGTACAATCCTATTCATAATGGACGCCTCCACGCGTCAATCTCGATATCGATACCCGCTGGGACTGATGCTCATCTCTGCCGGCAGCCTGGTTTATGAGATCAGCCTAACCCGCATTTTCGCCGTTCAGCAGTTCCACCACTTTGCTTTCCTTGTCGTCGGCATGGCGGTCATGGGAATCGCAGCGAGCGGATTCCTCATCGCCATACGGCCGTCGTCACCACCGGCA
>JAUVOB010000009.1 GCA_030599405.1 Chloroflexota bacterium
CGAGCGCTTTTACCGGGTTCCTGACGCGGAAGGCTTTACAGAAGGAACTGGTCTGGGACTGACTATCGCCCAACGAATTGTGGAAGAACATGGGGGTAAAATTGAGGTCGAGAGCGTAATGGGCGAAGGTAGCAGCTTCTGTTGCTACTTCCCGGCAGCCCGATAATCTCGATTAAAAGACCCTTCTCTCCAAGGGCAGCAAATCAGGAATGATCAGCTCTGTTGCGGCGATTACAGCCTTGAAATAGACTGCTATCTAAACTTGGTTTTTGTTCGGCAACACCAGCTAAGATAGAATCATATCGAGACCTTCGATTCAGTCTTCCATTAGAAACACTATTAAGTCAGTCGCTGCGACGCTGTTGAATGATCGGCTAGTTGGCAGGGAACAGACTTACCTTTACCCAAAATGTGGGTGAGAGAGACATACGGATGAACAAGGAAAAAGTAATTGTTATTGGATCTGGTCCTGCCGGATTGACGGCCGCCATTTACGCTGCCCGGGCAACATTGGATCCGTTAGTCATTGTCGGGAACCAGCTGGGCGGTCAGATTTCTATTACAGCCGAGGTGGAAAACTATCCGGGCTTTCCCGAACCTGACCTGACCGGTCCAGATCTTGTGGATCGTATGTACCGGCAAGCGGAACGCTTCGGCTCTCGATTCGATTACGACGAAGTCATCGACGTCGATTTCAGCAAAGGATCACCCTTCACTGTTAAAACAAACTCAAACGAATACGAAACGGAGGCCGTAATTGTCACCGCGGGTGCTTCGCCACGTAGATTGGGGGTACCAGGTGAAGAGGATTTCATCGGTCGGGGTGTGAGTTTTTGCGCAACCTGTGACGGTTTCTTCTTCCGCGGTCGGGATGTGGTGGTCGTCGGGGGCGGTGATAGCGCGTTGGAGGAAGGACTGTTTCTGACCAAATTTGCGAACAAGGTCAACATCATCCACCGACGGGATGAGCTACGCGCCGGTCCTACGCTGGAAAAGCGAGCCCGGGCCAATGAGAAGATTGATTTTATTTTTGACAGCGTTGTCGACGAGGTGATCGGAAACGGCATGGTCACCGCCGTTCAAACATCCAATCTCAAAACCGGCGAGACCAACCGGCTCAGCACCGACGGTGTGTTCATTTACATTGGGCATTATCCCAACAGCAAATTCTTAGAGGGACATTTGGCCATGGATGAACACGGGTACGTCATCGCCGATGAGAAAATGCGAACCAGCGTCGAAGGCATCTTCGCTGCTGGCGAGATTCAGGACTCCTATTTCCGGCAGATAGCCACCTCTGTCGGACAGGGATGTGCAGCGGCCATCCAATGTGAGAAATGGCTCAGCGAACGTGAATAAGTACCGCTGATAGTGAAGGGTGGGTAATGTTTGGCCGGTCGAGATCTCAGGCTTGGTTCGACCAGCATGCAAACTTCAACTAAATGTACCGCACAATACTTGCCCGTGTTTACTATATGTGGGGGAGTCTACACCGAAATTTCGGCAATCAGAGTGGTTTCAGTCGGGAGCATCGATCGGCTGTTCTTCGCTTTACGCAAGCCTATGAAATGGATCCTTCTTTGCGGAAGGCGCGTCTCGATCGGGGGATTATTTTCTATCGCGAGATGGGTATGTTGGACGAAGCGATGGATGACTTCGATGCTTTATTGGAAGAGGATCCTACCTACTCACCGGCCCTGCTGAACCGGGCCATGGTTTACCAGGAACGCGGTTTTTATACCGAGGCTTTGAGCGACCTTGAAGCGTACCTCGCTCTCCCAATGGAGGACGAGGAATACTGGCAGATTGCCTCTCGGACGGCAGACCTTCTGAAAGAAATAGTAGCTGAAATGTCTAACAGTGGACCCGACCAAAATGGCTCGGAGTAATCGATTCTGAATCCAGATAGAACGCTCTAGAAGCCAGGCGCCAGCACCACTTCCATTATCCTCTCCCAAAATAACCTCCGATGAAACGTCTACTATGATTGTCCGCGTATCATTGGAGCAAATCGTGGCCCTATTTCTAGCATCCGTCCTGATATCGGTGGAATCACCGAGCCCAGATCCAGATCTGGCTCGCTTCCAATCAAGGATCCAGAGAAAGCCAACTCGCCGCTGTCAATTCCATGGCGTACTAGTCTCCAGACCTGCAGTTGCTTCCTGTAGATCTTCCAGTGTGGTAATCGGGGAAACACGGTCCAAAAAATCCCGTAGCGTCGTACTATTGTCGCGGAGGGCCAGTAAGGCCGGTCCGATGGGATTATCACCCTGCTCCCCGGGTGTATCCGCGTAGGCGCCGTAAAAGGCGAAAAATGCCTGGTTCAACTTGCGAATACGATACCCATTGTCCCACAGGAACTGGCGACGTTCCTCCATGTAATCCTCGGCTTCGTCCACCTTTCCTGCCGCAATAAGCTCGTCAACACCGATTCTGGTAATTCTCATTTCACCGTTAAAGTCAAAGACATCTGGGTCTTCTTCGATCTCAGTCGTAGGATCTGAGACTGGTGGTGGTGGGGGCACGAATTCGGGATAGAAGCGTTCGATAACCAACTGGCCTACTTCCTCGCCGACAATCGAGGCAACCGTTTCATTTATGGTTCGCAACTCAGGGCTGGCGGCGTAATTAAGGCCGACCGGATGCAGGGTCAGCCAGTGATGGGCCCACTCATGGGCTACGACATCCGCCAGGAGGTTAATGTTCGTCGTTTCAACAATCATCGCCGGATAGATGCCAAGCCCGCCTATAGATACCACCAGAGCCGATCGATCGGTTCCATCGTAAACGGCTTCCTCGATCTCCTCCCGCGAATTTACCGTAAGCCCATGTTCCAATGGGATGTTATAGATCTGACGTATTTCATCACGCGGAGAGACTATCAGGACATAGGGTAGCGACGTCATATGCATTTCAACCGGCGGCCAGGCTGTTCCAAGCAGTCCGAATCCCTGGTCGACAAGCACGGCCGCAATCTGTTCCTGGACGATGGCTTCCACCATAGGCTGCTTCAGGGCCAGGATCTCTCGTTTTTCATCCACTTCCCGTTGCTGTTCTGCCGTTTCTAATACAGGATCGTTCGCCGATGGATCGGTGTAGACGTTATTTATGATGGCTTCCAACCGGCGCACTTCTCCAAGCAGCTCCAAGTAATCGATGACCGCATCTTTGCGTTGCTTTTCGTCTAGAAAGGTTTGACCGCCAGTCAGGGCGGCTTCTGCCTTCGTGGACAAAGCCCCAATTTCCCATACTAGGAAATCGAAGTGGCGCTGGCCGAGTATGCTGTTTATCTTGTGCCGTTCGTCCTGAAATACTGGCCACTCAGGTGCTATAAGCACGATCAGAACAAGGACCAGGACGAGTATCTTAATGGCGGTGAAAAGGCGTTTCCGCTTCATCGTAATCTGTTGCTTGTTATAGTCTTTTCCGTCTTTTCCTTTATTACCCTTTCCCGTTATTATAGTCACTGAATTAAAAAAGGAACTTAACCCAACATTATGCGATTCTTAATAACCGGTGGGGCCGGCTTCCTGGGTTCCGCGTTGGCTAACCAATTGACTGCTGATAGTCATGATGTCCGAGTCTTAGATGATCTGAGTAGTGGTGATCGCCAGGCCCTCGGTTCCTCCGTCCATTTTACTCGGGGTGACGTCAACGATATCCCACTGCTTTGGACTATGCTCCAGGATGTAGATTGCGTCTATCACTTTGCGGCTCGCGTATCCGTTGCCCAGTCCGTACTCTATCCCCGGGATTACAACCATGTCAATGTCGGGGGAACAGTCAGCTTGATGGAAGCCATGCGTGATGCCGGTATCCGCCGCGTTGTGCTAGCCTCATCCGGGGCGATCTACGGCCAGCAGCCCCACCAGCCAGTCCGCGAGGTTGACCCTCCCAGACCTGATTCACCCTACGCAGTTAGCAAGTGGGCTTCCGAGAACTACGTCCATACGATCGGCCGCTTATGGGGCATTGAGACCGTAGCTCTCCGGATTTTTAACGCCTTCGGTCCGGGACAGCAGTTGCCCGTATCCCATGCCCCGGTCGTCCCCTGCTTCTTAAATGCCGTCTTAACCGGTGGATCAATCGTCATTTTCGGAGATGGCGAACAGAGCCGTGATTTTGTATACGTCGATGATGTCGTCCACGCTTTGGTAAGCGCAGCCTCCGCCAAAGATGTTAACCGGGCGGTAATAAATATCGGGAGTGGGATCGAGACGAGAGTAATCGATCTGGCATCAATGATTGAGAAGGTCACCGGTCATCGGGCAACGCGAGTCTGGAATCGCGAAAAAACCGGCGGCGTCAGCAGGCTTGTCGCGGATATCGGGATGGCAAAGGAACTTCTGGGATTTCAACCAGATACTTCCCTTGAAGACGCCTTGCGCCTTACGCAAGATATCGATCCAAGGTTTGGCCAGGTTTGAATGAAGTAGTCTGCTAATTCGCCCGCATGGCCGTCATATCTGGCTGACACGCTAGGCTCTATCCCTCGAAACATAAAAACGCCAAGAGAAGTATCTATCTCTTGGCGTTCTAGATGCCCTGGAGAGGACTCGAACCTCCACGCCCAAAAGGGCATAGGCCCTCAACCTACCGCGTATGCCAATTCCGCCACCAGGGCATTTGCAGACAAATTATAGCCGCGGACATGCGCCTGTCAACGCTACCTCGACTAGAACAATGCCCCCCAAGTAACTCGTTGACAAGAGGTGATAGCTCGTCCGGCGAGCGATCTAATCCCATCGACAAGTACAGGATTCACTCCAGACAGGCTTTACAGGCTTCTGGCTGGAAAATCCAGGTACAGTGTTAAATTGTGTTCGCTTAGGCCTTAGCCAGTATGTAAGAAAAACGTGAGAGCTCTAACACCACGAAGCGGATTTTGCGTACTCTATTTGTAAGCGCCTAACCGAGGCAACACGATCCCGGAATCCGGAACGGATCCGTTGACTACTAACTCTAACGTAAATTCTACAAAATGGCCTGCTTAACCCCTTGACTTTTGGATCTTATCTATGCTAGACTGCACGATCGGTTTGTACCGTAGGAAACTTAACCAAGAATTCCTCCGGCGAGCCGATATTTTTATGGGAGAGAGATAGGAATTAGATGAGTACACTTACAAAGCCATTCGACGAAATGGAGATGATTGGTGCGCTGCTGACGAATGCGTCAGCTCGCGGATATATTACATACGATCAGATTTTGGAGGTTCTTCCAGAAATCGAGAACAATCTGACATTGTTGGAATTGATTCTGGAGGAGGTGCAGTCAGCGGGTGTGCAGGTCTATGATAGCGATGAAGAGGCCAAACAAGCTGCTGAATCAGGCCAACTGATCGGTATAGCCGGTATCGTATATTATCCGGTTGAACCCCATGCGGCGCCGCTGTTTGACTTAAGCAATGTTCCAATTGACGACTCTGTCGGCCTCTACTTCCGGGAGATGGGGCAGCAAGGATTGCTCTCAGCAGAGGAAGAGGTCCAGCTCGCCAAAGAGATCGAAGCAGGTCGCGAAGCGGAGACCTTGTTAGACAATAGCGAGCTGACTGATGAAGAATGGTTGGATTTGAACCCTTCAAAAGAAATCGGCGAAGCAGCTCGGGCCCATCTCATCCGGGCTAACACCCGGTTAGTTGTCAGCATTGCCAAGAAATACCGCGGCCGTGGCCTGCAATTTCTGGATTTGATTCAAGAGGGGAACGTGGGGCTGATGAAAGCCGTGGAGAAGTACGATTATCGCCGTGGTAATCGATTCAGCACCTACGCTACCTGGTGGATTCGCCAGGCTGTCACGCGAGCGCTGGCCAATCATGGACGTACAATTCGAATTCCCGCGCACCTTGGTGGACGGATCAGCAAGCTTTACCAGATCGCCCAGGAATTAGAACAGCGACTCGGCCGACAACCTTCTGCGGAGGAGATCGCCGAGAACATGGATCTCCCGGCCGAACGGGTCCGGTGGATGCTACGTACCAGCCGCCAGCCAGTGCACTTGGAACGGCCCGTCGGCGACGAATCCGACGCCGAGTTGGGTGACTTCATCGAAGACATCGAGCTTCCCCAACCTGCTGAGACGGTCGCCAATAACATGCTGACCGAAGAGATTGGCGAGCTACTGGATCAACTGACTCCCCGTGAGGCGCGCATATTGCGGCTTCGATACGGATTGCAGGATGGAGAATCCCGTACCTTGAAGGAAGTTGGTGAGATGTTTGGCCTTTCCCGCGAGCGTATCCGCCAGCTGGAGAAAGAAGCTTTACGGAAGTTGCGTCACCCCAATTTCGCCGGTCACCTACGCCAATATCTTCACTGAAAATAATCAAGGGCAATATGCAAATCGGCCCAGAAACAGTAAGGATGATTCTCGTTGCGGACGAACCTCGTCCTTATCGGAGTGCGCCTACCGGTCTTTGATTATGTAAACTATTCAGCAGTATGAAGGCCACGGGTGCACCTCCCCGTGGCCTTTTTTTGTTTTAGCAGCCTCAACCACGCAAGATATGAAAGGCATGTTTATCAGAAACTATCACATCAAAAGGCGGCATCTAGTATAATCGGAACCTGACATGGCGATAATAACAACTTCCAACCTTGGTCAATCATTCGGTGCTTTCGATGTTTTCGGGAACATCTCGGTTAGTGTACCTAACGACGGCAAGATAGGTCTGGTTGGTCCAAATGGCATTGGCAAAACAAGCCTTCTCCTTATCCTGGCAGGAGAGGTCGAACCTTCTACCGGTGACGTGTATCGGGCACGCGGAAAGCGGATTGGTTACCTGCCGCAGGAATCTGCCCAAGCCTTCGCTGGGGTGTCCCATTCCGTCTCGGATGAGATGACGATTGTATTCGACGACTTGCGATCCCAAGAAACCCGCCTGAGAGAGATGGAAGATGAGATGTCTAGCGGGAAGGCTTCTTCCGATCTGTTGGAGCAATACGGATCGCTGCTGGAACAGTTTGAACACGCCGGCGGCTACGACTACGAGCAGCGTGTCAGACAGGTTCTTCAGGGATTGGGCTTCGATAAGGAAGCAAGAAATATGGAGATGGGCCACCTAAGTGGTGGTCAGAAGACACGGGCTCTGCTGGCTCGACTTCTCCTCCTTAAACCAGATCTGTTGATCTTGGACGAGCCTACGAATCACTTGGATGTCGAAGCGATTGAATGGCTCGAAGGAATGCTCAAAGCGTGGGACGGGGCGATCCTTGTCGTTAGTCATGATCGCTATTTCCTGGATACCGTTATCAACACTGTATGGGAAATGGGCACCAGCATAATCGAAACCTACCGGGGTAATTACTCGGCCTACGTGCAGCAACGCCAAGAGCGATGGGAACGGAGAGAAGAGGAGTTCAAAACATTTAAAGAACGTATGGCGAAGGAGCTGGATTTCGTCCGGCGATACATCGCCGGTCAGAATACGCAAATGGCCAAGGGCAAATTGAAGCGCATCGGTCGCCAGATAAGAGCTGTCGAAATTCACGGGATCGAAGCGCTGAATAGCACGAAGTGGAGCCGGCTTGGCGTGGCAAGCGTCGATTGGGATGTGGCTACCGCTACCCAGCATTTCCGGGAACTAAGATCACCTTCGAGCCGCCCACCGAGACTTGGCCTGGATCTAAAAGCCGGTCGCCGGAGCGGGCAGATCATTCTTCGGGCGACGGATCTAACAATTGGCTTTCCAGAGAAGCCCCTATTCTCGACCGAGAACCTGGAGTTGCACCGGCTGGAATGCGCGGCCTTGCTCGGTCCCAATGGCACCGGAAAGACCACCTTCTTGCGCACTATTCAGGGTGAGATTGAACCCCTTGCTGGGGAGATGAAACTAGGCGCCAGCTTGGAGATAGGGTACTTTGCCCAGGCGCATGAGCAGCTCAATCCAGATAATAGCGTCATTGACGAACTGATGCGCCACCATCCTATGCTGATCAGCGAAGCCCGCAGCTTTCTGGGACGTTACCTATTTGGTGGTGATGATGCCTACAAACTGGTGAGTTCCCTGAGCGGTGGGGAACGCGGCCGGCTGGCGATGGCTTTATTGGCCTTGGAGGGAGCGAATTTTCTACTGCTCGATGAGCCGACGAACCACCTGGACATCACAGCCCAGGAGCTATTGCAAGAGGTATTAGAACGCTTTCAAGGCACGATCTTGCTGGTGACTCACGACCGCTACCTGGTAGACAGACTTGCGACCCAGATCTGGCACCTGGAAGACGGCCGCCTGCGGGTGTTCAAAGGATCCTACCAGAGATACGTCGTCGATCGAGAACGACGTTTGGAAGAAGCAAGGGAAAGGGATGCTCGTACCTCGGCCGGAAAACGACGGCCAACACGTACGGCCAAGACCAGCAAAAACGAGGCTGCCAGACAGGCGGCGCGACTGGCCCAGTTGGAAGTCGCTATCGCCGACCAGGAAGCCGTGCTCAAAGCGTTGACTCTTCAGCTACAGGAGGCCAGCGTGACGGAGGCTTTTGACAACTTGAGGAGCATAAGCATAGAATACAGCGCTGTACAGAGCCATCTCGAAGAGCTCATGTTGGAATGGGAGAAGCTGGCTCGTGAGCAAACGCTGGCCCAATAAATACATCGTTGGATTGACTGGCAACATCGCCACCGGGAAGTCGGCCGTCATGCAGATGGCCGCCAGCCGGGGTGCGTTGGCGATTGATGCCGACCAGATCGTCCACTATCTGATGGAGAACGACCTCGAGGTGCAGGAAACCGTCGAAGCCGCCTTCGGCTCCGCAGTTCGCAACGCCGACAAGACCATTAACCGGGAAAGACTGGGGGCCGTCGTCTTCAGAAACGAGGAAAAGCTATCCATTCTCGAGAGCATCATCCACCCGGCCGTGCGTAGGACGTTGCTCACGCTCATCGACGAAAGCGATGAGCGCATCGTTTTCATCGAAGCCATCAAACTTCTCGAGAGCAGCCTGGCTAAAGAGTGCGATCAGATATGGGTGACACGTTGCCCCAGGCAGGTGCAGATCGAGCGACTCATCACCTACCGGGGCATGGACGAGGAGACGGCCGCCCTGCGCGTCTCGGCTCAACCGCACCAGGACGAGAAAATAGCGGCCGCGGATGTTGTCATCGATACGGCGGGAGCCATGGAAGACACGGCCGAGTATTTTGACATGGCCTGGCAGCGGTTGCTCAGGATCGTCCCAGGCCCCATCGCCATTTGGCAGCAGAAGCAAGCAGCCGTGGGAAATAGAAGCCGGGTCGACGCTATCACGCGCCTCGGTAAACAGGATCCGGAAACGAAATCAGGCGCTGACGTATTCGCAAGACCGGACTTAGGAACAAAACCGCCTGTTGATACCACCAGTACACCGAAAGCGATTTTTCTCTCGAACGGCGTCACGGTACAAAGGGCCACGCCTTCAGACGTACCAGATATCCTCTGGCTGATCCGTCGCACTTCGGGAAGCGCGGTCAGGACAAAGCGCCGGGAATTACTGATGTCTCTCGGTGAACGCGGGTATCTCATCGGCCGGAAGGACGGAGAGATCAGCGCCCTCGCCGGCTGGAGCAGCGAGAACCTGGTAGCGACCGTCGACTTGATCATCATCAATCCACCAGAGGCGGCCTTTTACACGGGGGCCGCCATCTTTCAAGAGATTGAGGATACGGCTAATGCCCTGATATGCGAGGTGATCCTCGCCTTTCCGCCGACGAATCCCCCGGCTGAAATTCAACGGCTATTTACAGAGCTAGGTTATATCGACGTCCAACCTAGCAGCCTGCCTAAGGTCTGGCTTGCCGCTGTCGAAGAGTCCCAACCCCATGACACATTGATCTTGATGAAGATCTTACGCGACATACGGGCAGTTGGACCTGTATAGAGAAGGAATTGACCAAGCGATTGACGCATCGGTCTAGTAAGAAGTGGCATGATCTCGACATACTATAAGGCAGGATTGGATACCTAATCCGCCCTGCGTGGAAAAAAGAACTTAGCACTCGAGTCTGACCCATAGCAGTTATCAGACTTGACTAGATGAGTAAACTGTCGTGATAATTCCCCGTTCCTGGCATATAATCGAGAGTTGTTATGGAATCAATCAAGAATTGGATTAAGGCACACCCCAATATCACCGCCTGGATAGTACTCGCCCTTGGCATGGTCGCCATCCTCGTTTGGGAAGCCCGAGATGTTGGCTTAGCGGCTAACCAGTGGTTCTGGCTAATCGTCGTCACCGTCCTCGTCGCCGGCTCCTGTATATGGATCATCAGCTGGGGAGACGACGAAGAAGAAGAGGAAGCGCAGCTCGCGCAGGCCATGGAGGGCGAAAGCGTAGCCTCTGAGGTCGAGACCGAACAGTAAAAGGCAGAGCTGGGCAGACTCTGGACGGACTTTCGGATAGGGTGCTGTAATCGTTATAAATGCCCCATCCTCAATCATCGCCCCGCTCGGCCATTCCCCATATTCGTGCCCGATAACAGCCCCACTTAATCTGACCCCATCAATATGAATCAAGGATCGACCAGCCCGCTGACAATGGAAGAAGTAGACGCCCTGAGGGACGCGTTGGGGGATCTCTTCGCTATCTACAGCTATACGATCGACAAGCCGGCGCCCGGGAACGTTAGATTTCAAGGTCACTTTCTATGTGATCTAGTGGAGTGTTTTGACGAATTACGCGAACGATTCGAAGGGCTAGGCTTTACGCCTTTCATTCGTGAAGAGGAGGGAGAGGTCGTCTTGACCGCCTTGCCCACCGTTTTCGACCCCCCACCCTCGAATTGGCGAACCAACCTTGTTCTGCTGCTGTTGACCATCTTCTCCACTCTACTCGTAGCCACGGCGGCCGAGATAGCCAACGAAGTGGAGACCGAGCTAGGCACGTTCGAGTTATACTGGCTCTCGGTGCAAAATCTGTGGCGAGGCATTCCATACAGCGCCAGCATCATGTTGATCCTGGGCGCCCACGAGCTCGGGCACTACTTCGCCGCACGACGGCACAAGGTGCCGGTCACGCTCCCCTATTTCATCCCCTTTCCGATCCCACCTATCGGCACGATGGGCGCCTTCATTCGCCTCAAGTCGCCGGTGAAGAATCGCCGGGCTTTGTTCGACGTGGGCGCCGCCGGACCCCTGGCCGGCTTAATAGTAGCCATCCCTATCTTGATCATCGGTCTGGTCATCTCGCCAGTAGAGGCTTATCCCGAGGATGGCTATATGGTCGAAGGCAATTCGATCCTTTACTGGACGGCTAAGCTGGTCGTCAAGGGGCAGATTTTGCCCGCCGAATCCGAAGATGTGTTCATGAGCCAGATGGCCTGGGCCGGATGGGTCGGATTGTTCGTAACCGGGCTGAACCTGATCCCGGTTGGCCAACTAGACGGCGGGCACGTAGCCTATACCCTGTTCGGCAAACGGGCTCGCCGGTTCTTCGTACCGGTCATCGTAGGGCTGATCGCCCTGGTTGTTCTGACCCGGACCTTGACCTGGGGCATATGGATCATGCTGCTTCTGTTCCTGGGGAGGTATTACGCCGAACCCCTAGACGACATCACTCCGTTGGACGGCCGCCGGCGGTGGCTGGCCATTTTCACGCTGATTCTCTTTCTCCTGGTCTTCGTCCCCATTCCCCTTCGCATCGTGGCCCCCTAGCGTCGCTCCGAGATATTGTGGGGTTCGAGCCCGGCAGAAAGATTAGCCGGGATTGGGGGATGAGGGGATTCTCAATGTATCGTCGCCGCGCTATCCATTACCAGCGTCTGTATGGGCTGTACCTAAGCCGAGTCGTCTCGGCCCGCCTGCCCAAAGCCGATTTCTTTATACTCCTATCCTGCGTTTCCATGAAATTGGGTTCAATTGAGGTCTTGTAATAACCTCACAATAGGGCAACCGTCTGAGCGAAGCTCAGCTTGAGGGTTGCCGCTACTGATGGTTGCATCTCGGAGGGATAGGTCCTGCGGTTGCAGGATTCACCTTTTTCCAAAAGTCAAGCAGTTGAACGGTTTTAAGCGATTGGCCCAGCCTGCCCCCAGTGAACAGTCCTCATAGCCCCCAATCCCCAGCGGCCAACGACCAATCTCCTGCCGATTTCCCATC
>JAUVOB010000398.1 GCA_030599405.1 Chloroflexota bacterium
ATGCCTGCACTGTACGACACATTTGTAAAAGTTTCCTGTCAAATTGAACAAAGTCTTTCGTTTGCAATCCAAGGTTAGTTTATCTCAAATGATAGAGCGTTATGTCAATATAATGCGATTCTCTCTCCCTTGCGTTAGGTTAAGACCACGGAGTTAATGGTCGTTCCTGTAATTCGTCATCCACATATAGGTCGATCTTCTCGTTGAAGAAGCAGAGCATGCCCTTAATCTTCGCCGCTTCCGCTATAGGATCCTTATAAGCCCACACAAGGTTGCGGTAACTCTCCCCTGCAAGGTTTATGGACCAGTAGGAAGCTTCGCCCTTGTATGGGCACATTGTCTTGGCCCGGGTCGTTTCCATTAGATCCATCCGGACGTCTCCAATGGGGATGTAATAGCGGGGTGGTAGGCTCGTCTCGTATACGATGGTGGGCTGGCGAGATTCCGCCAAGATTACGCCCTTAAGTTCTACACGCACATGCCGTGAGCTGCCTATCAAATCAACCCGGTGGTAAGGGTCACGTGGGTGGACAAACACTTCTTCATCTTCTTCGTACCAATGATCCATCTTCCTCCAATGAAAGGTGAAATACCCTTTAATGCCCACCAGAGCCGGCGGAGGATCGCTGTATATCCAGGCCGCAGCCTCGGCGATCCTGTCCCCGACCCGAACGTCAAAGTAGTGACGCCCATCGCTTCCCGAACGGCCGGGTTCCAAGTGCTTCATCAGGATGTCCTCTTCAGGGAAATAGTAAGCCAGGCGCCCAGCTGACTCCCGGAGTAATAGAGTTCTCTTACTGTCGGCAGTGATTTCACCATTAAATCGAACGCGAATCCAGCGTTTACTCGGCTCGACGATTGGTTGGATCGAAAGAAGCTCTGAACCACTTTTGGTCGTTTCTGATCCGGCCACGATATTCTTCTCCTATTTCGTTGCATATCACCGGTAAAACATGATTGTAGGGATCATCGCCAAGTCGTTAGCCGCCAACCTTAGGTTCTCAGCGATAATTTCTCTCAGTATCTAGAGATCACCAGGCGATCCTAACGACGTACACTCAATTGTTGATCTGGATCTGTGG
The DNA here is from genome assembly GCA_030599405.1 of Chloroflexota bacterium. Classification (GTDB taxonomy): domain Bacteria; phylum Chloroflexota; class Anaerolineae; order Promineifilales; family Promineifilaceae; genus UBA11865. The sequence goes on from JAUVOB010000398.1 coordinate 1,083, forward strand.
GATGAGAAGATGAATACGAGTCTGCCTGCACTCAAGTGACACACTAGTTCCAAGTAAAAACTGCAATACACACCCGCATCACAGCCAGAATCTTCGGCTCTGCTTGAACCTGACTCAGGTGAGGATTGCCAATGCTTTTTTTTAGACCTATCTGCCAGTGCGCAATGTGATCGCGGAACTAGAGTCTCCAGTCGGTGGCTATTTATCCAGGCGCAATCGCGGGGATATCCGTAGACCAGAACCGCTATCTCGTCCAGCCTGAAATCGGTTTGACTATTGAATCCGGACTCAACCTATGATGCGGCTCAAAACAATGCTGTATGTGCGGAGACCCAGTCGTATAAGCTCTTGATTCCGGTTTGTGGCGAAATTTCCGGGCGCCAATCTAAGAGTGATCGTGCACGACGGATATTGGACACAAATACAAGTTGATCCCCAGGACGCCATTTTTCATAGGATGCGTTAATCGGCTTACCGGTGAGTGACTCCAAGATTGGCTCAAATTCGGCCCACACGGATAGCGTGTTGGACGGACCACCACCGATGTTGATAGCCAGGCCCGAAATCTCGTCTGCCCTTTCCACCACTCGATCGTAGGCCCGGATGAGATCAGAGACATGCAACACATCACGCACCTGCTTGCCATCACCATAGATGGTGATCGGTCGATTCAAGCAAGTGGCGATTAGGAGGTGGGCGATCCAACCCTGATCCTCAACGCCAAATTGCCGCTCCCCATAGATACAAGATTGGCGAAGGGACACTGTCCTTAGCCCATAGATCCGAGCGTAGTCGATGGCATATTGATCCCCAGTGCCCTTGGAGCAACCGTACGGAGAATGGAAATCAAGTGGAAAATTCTCCGGTATGCCATCGGTAAATTCGGCGAATTCATACCGGCTATCACGTTCAACTATCTGGACACTTTCTAAGCCACCATAGACTTTGTTGGTTGAAGCGTAGAGGAAGACGGCTTGTGGACAGTAGTTCCTCACCGCCTCCAACATGTTGAATGTGCCGAGAGCGTTGACTTCGAAATCTTCCCTTGGATGTGATACCGAAGTGGTTACAGCCACCTGGCTAGCCAAGTGCAAGACCACGTCAGAGCCTTCGATTTCGCTACATAGGCGGTCGAAATCCCTCACGTCTCCTTTGATAAATTCAATTCGCTCGCCATGTTTTTGGTGCAGCCAATCCAAGTTGCGCTGGCTACCAGGGCGACTTAAGTTATCAAAAACGACGACTTCATGTCCTCGTTGAAGAAAGTGATCGGCGCAGTTACATCCAATAAAACCGGCACCTCCAGTTATGAAATACCTCATATTTGAATCAAACCTTTCCCATATCTAGTACACTAACCGAACGTTTCCTAGTCTTAGATCGCTTCATTGCTGTTGGTAGCTAAGGGCCATCTAGCCCAACTAAATCCTTGCTAAGCCGTTGGAGCAGCTCTTTCCTTTTGCGATTCAAGAACGATCGGTAGGCG
>JAUVOB010000128.1 GCA_030599405.1 Chloroflexota bacterium
GTTCCAGCTATAGCGCACCTGCTCGATCCTTCGCTTACCCCTGGCATAAGGAGCAGCTACACCTGGAATCTCGAGGATCTTTTGCAGCAGATAATTATTGTTAAGCACGGCGATATCGGCTACTTCCCTCAAGCCCTCGGCGCCCAGGCTCATCACCCATGCGTAAGCCCGGATAACATTTGGCACTACTCCGAAGAATGGGCCGATCTTTCCAATCGAATCGGGTCGATCATATTCAAGATAATACTGGTCGCCATCGAATTCTACGGTAGGCACAGGTAGGAATCGGGCCAATTCAGCGGATACGCCACTCGCACCGGCCGCCGGCCCCCCGCAACCATGAGGTGTCGAGAAGGTCTTGTGCAAATTAAAATGGCAAAGGTCGAAACCTGTATCTCCAGCACGGGTAATTCCGAGAACCCCATTTGCATTCGCCTGGTCGTATGCGCATAGACCGCCCACATCGTGAACAATTTCTACGAATTCTTCGATCCTCGGATTGAAGATTCCGGTGTCCTCAGGGTTCGTGATTAACAAGGCGGCGGTTCGGTCAGACACGGCCGATTTCAAGGCCTCAATATCGGGGTAGCCATCGTCGTCTGGGTAAAGGGTAATGACCTTGAAGCCAGCGGTCTTCGCGCATGCCGCGTTCGACGGGTGGGAAAAGATGGTGGTGATGATCTCATCACGTTGATCCAGTTCTTCACGAAACTCATAATAAGCCCGAATTATCGAGACGTTGGTATAAATGGCTGAAGATCCTGAAGCCGGCTGAAGCGTGAATCTCTCCATTCCTGAGATTTCTTCGAGTATCTGTTCAAAGCGATAGAGGATTTCGAGAATACCCTGGAGACTCGATACGTCCTGCAATGGGTGTAGGGCCAACAACTTCGGCGTTCGTAGTAAATGCTCGTTGATTTTGGGGCTGTATTTCATCGTGCAAGTACCTTGCCCAACGTCGATATTGAGATCGGCCCCCAGGTTTTCCTGAGAGAGCCTCAAATAGTGTCTAAGCACCTGAGGCTGGGCAATTTCTGGTAAGCGAGGTCGATTTTGGCGGCGCATCTTTTCAGGGATCGTGGCCACAGCATCTCCAACCTCCGACTCCATCTCCGCTTCGATTTCGGGTGCTAATATCCCCCTCTGTCCACTCCGGCTCAATTCGTATATTACTGGTTCATCCCATCGCGCCTGATGAAATCTTCGAAGGATTGGTTTTCCATCGACATATCTTTCTTGAGTGATATTTGACTTCATGATCCGCTGACCTCCCTCAAAACATTGGCTAAGGCGTCAATGTTTTCTTTGGAGTGGATTTCAGTGACGCAATAAAGTGCCGACTCGCCAAGTTCAGGGAACGCTTCAGTAAGATCCGCTCCCCCCTGGATACCATGGGAGAGTAACTGTGTGTTGATCTCCTTGACTGTCTTTCCCGTCTTATCGAAATTGATTACAAACTCTTTGAAACAAACGGACGTCTCAAAGGAGATTCTTAGATTCTTGATTTTCCCGATCTCCCGAATGGCATATCTGGCTCGGGTCAAGATCGACTCGCCAATCTCAATCATGCCCTGCGGCCCCATGAGGGCCAGGTAAACGCCCGCGGTTATCCCCCAGAGGGCTGAGGCTGTTCCGACCCACTCCTTGCCTCCTTCTCTTTTCGCGAATGACGTCCTGTCGTAGGCCACATCACCAAAACCATATTCGCCCGGCACCTTGGTCGGCGCGATGCCAAATAGGCGTGAAGGGTATTCCATTATAAAACGCGGATCGTCGGCCGTGGCGATAAAACCGGCTTGTCCCCCACCGCATTGCATGTGCATGCCCAGCGATTGGATATCGCCGCAGGCTATGTCGGCTCCGTAGGTTACCGGCGGCGTCAAGACCCCTAATGAAATTGGGTCAACGCTAGCGACAAGAAGGGCGCCGCCACTGTGGGCGATGTCTGCAATACAGTCGCCATCTGGCTCAATCACTCCAAAGAAGTTGGGGTTTTCGAAGTAGACCGCGGCAGTGTCGCCAGTGATCTGATTTTGAAGTTGGGTTAGATCCGTTTGACCGTTGCTCTCCTCATAGTCGACGAGCTCTATTGATAGATCCGGCTTGCAGTAATCCCGGATCTTTGACAACTTGCCGGGATTAACCGACCGGATAATCAGGACCTTTTTGCGTCCTGTTATACGAGACGCCATGCGGATGGCGGTTGCTGCTGCCTGGTAGCCATCGTAGGTTGGTACGTTAACCACATCCATCTCAAGTAAGTCACCCATCATGCTCGCATATTCGAATAAGGTCTGGAATCGACCGTGATCATCATAGGGCTCACCCGCGTAGGCAGTGAGGAACTCTGACCGCTGATTCACTTCGTCACAGACGGCCGGGACATAGTGCTGGTAACAACCTGCACCAAGAAAACTCAATAGCTCGTCAGTAGAAGTATTTCGACTTAAGAGACCGCCGACGTGTCGCTTCAACTCTGCTTCCGATGGATACGGTTCTGGCAGGTCCATCGACTCGATTAGGCGCAGCTTCTCTGGAATGTCCTCGAAGAAGTCCTCGATTTCTTCAGCGCCCGTAACCTCGAGCATCTCTCTCTTTATCTCAGGCACGGAGTTAGGTATATAAGGAAATACGCTTCGTTTATCTTTCTGCATAATTAGGCCCTTTAGTAAGTCTCTTAATACGTCACTTCTGTCCGGCAATGGTGCTGATTATCTCCCCACCATCGATAATGATGTGGCTCCCAGTAATAAAGGCAGCATCATCGGAAGCCATGAACGCAAGTAACGCGGCTATCTCGTCTGGCGTCGCTTGCAGGCCGAGAGGAATATTCTTATCTAGCTTCGCCATCATATCGGGCGAATATTCAGCTTCCTGCATCGGTGTCTTGACATAGCCAGGACAGACAGCGACAACCCGGACAGTGGGAGCAAGCTCCAGAGCCATCGTTTGGGTCAACGAGATTACTCCGGCCTTCGCGGCATTGTAGTCCGCGTACCAGGGGTAACCTCTAAGGGCATTGGTTGATCCCATGTTAATTATCACCCCACCCTTCTGCTGGATCATGCGGCGTGCGGCCTCTTGGGCTACAAAGAATACGCCGTTTAAATCGACGTCAATCACTGTCCCCATAATGAAAGATGACAAGAACATCGATTCGGGTCATGCCTGTGCTGAGACATTGATAAAAGCTATGATTCGATTGGCTGAGATAAGAAGCTTAACCTCCATCACGAGCGAACTACCAAATATCCCCGACGGTGAAACCCTGCGGAAAGGGATCGCTCGGATCTAGCACATAGTTACTGAATCCGGTAATCCAAGCCTGACCGCTTATGGTTGGAATGACCGCAGCATATTCACCCACCTTTGTCTTACCCTCTAGTCTGCCTGTGAATAGGGTGCCCAGGATGCCTTCATGGTGGAAGTCTTCACCCAGACCAAGTTGTCCTTTTGCGTGAAGTACAGCCATCTTGGCGCACGTACCGGTGCCACAAGGTGATCTGTCTAGCGCCCCAGTCCAGGTCGCTGGATTCTCCCAATCAAAGCCACCAGTGGATACTGTAACGGCGTTCTTCAGGTGCGCGTCTTGATGGGTGGCGGGACCCGAAAGTTGAGAGATGGTTATCCCATGGAATTCCGCTGTTTCGGGATGCGCCGTTGAGAGTTGATCGTCGGCTGCCTGCCGGATCATCTCACTTACTCGGACTATCTCCCGACCTAATTCGGGCTTTAAGAGAATTCCTAACTGACCAGCGTCGGCTATAACGTAGAACATACCACCATAGGCAACATCAACTGTTACCTTACCAATAGTCGGGACCTCAATTTCGGCATCTAAATAGACGGCAAATGCCGGAACATTTCGGAACGTGACCTGCCGTACCTTGCCATTTTCACAATGTGCCCTGACTTTGATCAGTCCGGCAGGCGCCTCGAGAACGAGCTCTGTTTCTGGCTCTTCCATTGGTACCATTCCGGTCTCAAGAAGAACGGTTGCGACGCATATCGTGTTGGTTCCTGACATGCCAGGGTATTCGGTATGTTCCATGATGACATACCCGGCATCTGCCTCTGGTCGCGTAGGTGGAAGGATAACGTTGCAGCACAATGCGGGGTATCCGCGTGGTTCCTGCAGCATCAGTTTTCGCAGGTCATCGCCCTGCGTCTCAAGATAGATCTTCTTCTCCAGCATCGTCTTGCCGGGGACATCGACGACACCACCAACGATGACACGGCCCGGCTCACCGGCCGCATAGGCGTCGACAGCAGTGATCATACGCGAGAAATTCAATTTGGACTCCTATCTAAACGAAGATCTAGGTCACAAACTCTAGCCCTGCCGGCCGGTCAGGTATGCCTCGGTCAGACTCTCGTTCGGCTTGGTAAATAACTCGGACGTGACATCAAACTCGATCAACCGCCCTAGCCAGAAGAAACCTGTAAAGTCTGAAGCTCGTGCGGCCTGCTGCATATTATGGGTGACGATAACAATCGTATAGAACTCGGCCAGGTTTCTCATTAGTTCTTCAACCGCGAGCGTAGCGACCGGATCCAGGGCTGAACAAGGCTCGTCCATCAAAATAACTTCTGGCTTTACTGCAATTGCCCGGGCGATGCATAGCCGCTGTTGCTGGCCTGGATTTAAGTCAAGTGCAGAATCCATCAGGCGATCCTTAACCTCATCCCACAGAACCGCCCCCTTCAGACTTTCCTCGATAACATCATCGAGCTCACCTATCTTACTCAGGTTCAGAACTCGAGGACCGAAGGCGACGTTGTCGTAAATACTTTGAGGAAAGGGATTGGGTCTCTGAAAAACCATACCGACTCGTTGGCGCAATTCCACAACGTCCACATCGGGATCGTAAATATTCTTTCCGTCCAGAAGAATGGTGCCTTCGGCCCGAGCCGAGTCGATGGTGTCATTCATCCGGTTGATCGCCCTCAGAAAGGTCGACTTCCCGCAACCCGATGGGCCGATCAGTGCGGTAATCATTCGCTCAGGAATGGTGAGCGTAATGCCATCCAATGCTCTGAAGTCACCATAGTAGAAGGAGAAGTTGTCGACCTCGATCTTGCTTTTCATCATTATCGTTAGCCGAAACGCCCGGTAACATAATCTTCAGTCCGCTTGTCTTCGGGATTTACAAACAAATCAGCCCTTTCACCAATCTCTATCACCTCGCCATCCAACATGAACGCCGCATTATCGGCGATTCGAGCCGCTTGCTGGACGCTGTGCGGCACCATGATGATCGTGTATCGCTGCTTTAGTTCAAAGAGAGATTGTTCAACCGTCGAAGTTGAAATGGGATCGAGGCCTGAGGTTGGGTTATCCAGCAGAATTACTTCAGGTTCTAGCGCCAGGCTTCGGGCGATGCATAATCTTTGCTTCTGCCCTCCTGATAGGGCAAACGCCGAAGTGTCTAATCTGTCCTTTACTTCATCCCACAGGGCTCCTTGGCGAAGCGCTCTCTCGATCCGGCCGTCTACAGTCGCTCTGTCTCGGATACCGGCCATTTTTAGCCCATAGCTCA
>JAUVOB010000267.1 GCA_030599405.1 Chloroflexota bacterium
ACAGCGCGAGGTCGCAGAGCACTACAAGTGCCTGCGGCCTTTTTTATTACAACGCTGCCTTACAAGGCAACACGAATAGAACAGGACGCAGGTGAGAGGCACTAGGCCTATCGCATGCGTCCTTTTTTGTTGGCTCCAGTTTGTTCCATCACAGACTCGAATTCAGGTGGCTCCTGCAGGAATTATGCTGCTATAAGGTGACAGAGGTTTGAAGATGATAAAAGCATTGATATTTGATTTCGGTGGTGTCCTTGTCCGATCGGGCGAACGAAATCGTCGGAAAAAATGGGAAAGGCGCCTCGGCCTGAATGAATGGGGGTCTGAGGATATCGTCTTCAATAGTGAGATGGGTATCAAAGGGCAACTGGGTGAAATATCAGAGGAATCGTTATGGACCTGGGTGGCCGGGCAGTGGGATCTCTCACCCGCGGAGTTCGCCGAATTTCGCGATGATTTTTGGGCTGATAATGCGGTGGATGATGACCTCATGGCCATGATTAGAAAACTGCAGCCGGCTTACACGACCGCGATCATCAGCAACGCTACAGAATCCTTGCGGATTGACTTGACCGAAAGATACCAGATTGCCGATGCATTCGACCTCATCGTTTGCTCGGCCGAAGAGAAGATCATGAAACCAGATCCAGAGTTGTTCCTGCTGACACTCGACAGGCTGCGGTACAAACCATCTGAATGCATCTTCGTTGACGATATGGAAGCGAATGTGACAGTTGCTCAGAACTTGGGATTCAAAGCCATTCGGTTCGCACCAGACATAGATCTAGCAGCTGAATTTGAAAGATATGGCGTGACTAAAGGAGGAGACTAATGGCCAACGTAGCCAACAATATGCAGCTTCGAGAATCGGGAATGGTAAACGAACAACGCCCATTAATGGAGATAGAAGAGATGATTTCAATCGATATCGACGCGAGACGACAGAGAGCTGAGCAGTACAACCTCCGAGCAGCAACGATAGAAGACCTTGAGGCGGCCTTTGAGCTATTCGACACCTGCTCCAATCACATGATAGGAAAGTCTGAGACCACGCTATCCAATGTGAGGAACGAGTGGACATCGCCAGGGTTTGACTTGGACAATTCTGTTCGTATGGTCGAGACTCCAGATGGCAAAATCGTTGGATACGTTGAAGTCTGGGATGTTGACGATCCCCCGGTCAGCATTTGGGTCTGGGGACGTGTTCGTCCCGACTTTGAAGATCAAGGTATTGGCAGCAAACTCATGCACTGGGCAGAGACGAGATCGCGTCTAGCATTGTCAAGAGCGCCCGAAGATGCCAGGGTGATTATGCGATCCGGTACCTTCAGCCACTATGATCCAGCTCGCGAACTACTTTCCGGTTTTGATATGAATCTTATTCGTCACTTCTTTACGATGGCGATAGACCTGAAAGAGGAGCCCATAACACCTTCCTGGCCAGCGGGAATTCATGTACGGGCGATGAGGGGTGAAGAAGAGATGCGGTCCATTGTTCATGCCGTACGAGACGCCTTTAAAGATCATTGGGGCTATGTTGAGACGCCATTTGAGCAGGAATATGATCAGTGGCTCCATTTCATCCGCAACGATGAGAAATACGACCCGTCCCTTTGGTTCCTAGCCATGGATGGCGAGGAAATCGCCGGTATCTCATTGTGCAAACTGGAAAGTGATGAAGATCCTGAACTAGGCTGGGTTAATGTGCTGGGCGTTCGCCGGCCGTGGCGCAGAAAAGGTCTCGGTCTCGCGCTCTTGCAGCACAGTTTCAGCAAATTATGGCATCGTGGAAAACGAGGGGCTGGACTCGGTGTCGACGCATCTAGTCTTACAGGTGCGATGGGCCTTTATGAGAAAGCGGGGTTGCATCGCATCCGCCAGTTTGATTTGTATGAGAAGGAACTCCGTCCGGGACGGGATCTAACAAGGCAGTCGATTTAACCTCTGGACGTAAGTCCAACGGCAGGTCGAATGTATCGGATTCGTCACTAGAAACGCTGTCAACCGGATGATTCCTAAGACAAGGACATAGATCCTAAGACAAGGACAAAGAAATGAATCAGTCGACAGATGTGGCACTAAGAGTTGACAATGCGTATAAGTACTTTGGCAAGGCGAATAACTATGGTTGGCTACCCTGGAAGAACAGCGACAATTCCGAAAATAGCGAAAGAACCAAGTCACTAACGGTTGCCGTCGACCACCTAACGTTTGACGTCCAACGAGGAGAAATTTTCGGCATTCTTGGACCAAATGGTGGAGGCAAATCAACGTTAATAAGGCTGATCGCTACTCTGCTTATACCAGACGATGGCCTCATTGAGGTATTTGGCTGGGATGTGGTTAAAGATCCAATGCCCGCTCAGAGGTTGATTAACCGCGTATCGGTAGAGGCTTCTTTCTTCAAAAAGCTGTCTCCAATGGAGAATCTACTCTTCGGAGCAAGGCTTTATGGAGTAAAGGGAAGCGAGATTCGGCAGCAGGTGTTGCTGATTCTTAAGCGTTTGAGTATCCCAGACAAGAACGTGAACCGTCCCATGGAAGAGATGTCCAGGGGCATGCAGCAGAAGGTAGCGATCGCTCGCGCGCTATTAAGCACACCCATGCTGTTGCTGCTAGATGAGCCGACGACCGGGCTAGATCCGCGTTCTAAACGAGAGGTTCAAGCCTTCGTCAGGGAACTCAGGGATGAGCACGACACAACCATAGTGCTAACCACGCATGATATGACCGAGGCGGATATCTTGTGTGACCGGGTCGCAATAATGGACAGTGGCCGGATCGTAGCCCTTGATACGCCAGAAAACCTAAAAATGGTCGCCAAACAGAATGGTCACCCGCCTACACTGGAGGACGTATTCCTGGAGCTTACCGGGAAGGAGCTCGTTAAGGAAACGGACATGCCCATATAGGTGGGGATCACCGTTCGGCGAGACGTATCAAGGTTTGATTTACGGATAAGGAGATGACGATGAGCGTTGCAACTCAACAAGTACGCGCCTCGTTCGCCTTTGTAGAACGAAATTGGAACTTGGTGAGACGATACTGGGCCTGGGAACTGGTCTGGCTCGCCTACTCGATTGCCAATAGCCTAGCCGTTAGTTATATCGGTCTTGGCATGGAAGTACTCACAGGTAGCAGCGCAATCGATACCCATTTCCTGGTCCTGTACCTGCTGATTGGTACATTGGTCTGGCGCTATCTCTCCAGCATCTTTTACTGGGTCACCGAAGTCATCGCTATAGAGCGTTGGGAAGGAACGATCGAATACACGCTTATGGCCCCGGTGCCCAGATTGGTACACCTAGTAGGTCATACAAGCTTTGCGGTTGTCTACAGCATGTTATTCACTGGCGTAATCCTGCTGGTTACCGCATTTCTATTCGATCTGGACTTCAGCACGGCTAACCTGCCGGGAGCCGTTCTGGTGTTGCTTGCAGGCAGCTTCTCCTTCGTGGGTATTGGAGTAATGGGCGCGGTCTTGCCCCTACTCTTTCCGGAGAGAGGTGCTCAGATGACTCATATAATCGTGGCGACGCTCCTGCTTGTATC
>JAUVOB010000055.1 GCA_030599405.1 Chloroflexota bacterium
CGCCAACATAACCGATGGTTGCGATCCTGTTGGCAATAAGCTCAAATTCCTCTTCCATCTCCTCTCGAAGACTGTACAACTGAACTGCGATTGGTGTTATCATTTTAACCTCCCAAGCAACAAACGAGTCCGGCGCATCATAGTTGTCACCTCAAAGTATGATCGATTATGAAAGTTCCCCCTTACTTCTATTCGATTCATGCTTTGAGTTTGCCCATCCACCACGACATATATTTGCCCTCGACCAAAGTATTCAAAGAAATATCAGTAGCAGAGCATTTATTAACAGCAAACCTACAATGATTCGCTCAAATGTCGCCGCGTCTACGCGACCTATTAACCAGCGTCCGGTCACCACGCCTATCGGCACCAGGGGGAGTAGCCAGGCTATCTGCCGGAGTAATTCAATATCAAAAAGATCCGCGTACAAATAGAAGGGTACCTTAATCCAATTTAGAATTAAGAAAAACAAAGCAGAAGTAGCGATGAAAACCCTAGGGGTCACATCCTGCATAAGCAAATAGATGCTTACCGGTGGGCCACCTGTGTGCGCCAGGGCGGATGAGAATCCGGTGATCGTGCCGGCGACCAATCCGTGCCAGTCGCGGCTCTGGTATACCAGCGTGCGAAGAATACGTTGCTCGAGAATCTTATATAGAGCGAAGATCAGAACAATAATGCCCAGCAATGTTCTCAGCGTCTCCGTTGGGGCATTGGTGATTAGTACAGTACCGATGATCACGCCAACGATGGATCCCGGGATGAGGAGTAACACCAGTTTTCGATTCCAGCGGCCCCAATGCAAGCCGACGGCGAAAACATCCGCTAGCATAAGTATGGGTAGTACTAGTCCAATAACCTTGTCCGCAGGCATCACCAAGGCCAACATTGGGGTTGCCAGGGCACCCGCCGTTCCTCCAAGCCCCCCTTTTGAAAGGCCGATTAGTAATGCGACAACGGCGATGACCAGTATTATTAGCGCTGCTTCGCTATCCATGCACTTGCGTTTACACGTTGCACCTGATCGTACGATCAGATCATTCTCAGTGTTTTAGATGCAGGCGAGAGATAAGACTGATGTCAGATCCCTCAAAATCGGATTTGTGCTTACCTGCACTGAATGAGGTCGCTGCAGGCTGGAAATTGCCAGTTGATGGCACAGGATACCGGCTTTGAAAACAGCTTCTAGTCCAGCCCTACTGCTAAAATAAGCACCTCAAATTCCAGGCTTGGAATATCCATCGGCGAAAATATCAATCATCAACTTTGGATCCCCTAACGGGTAAAGTATCGGACAAGTCGCCCCGTGATCGATATATTCGCGCACTTTCGCCTTGACTTCTTCCGGGGAACCGCTCGCAGTGCACATTTGGACAATATCGTCTGGCACGAGATGCATCGCGTTTTCGATCTCTTCCTCTGTTGCTGGCCAGGTCAAGACCTGGTGAATCTCATCAAGGAGTTCCTGACTGACGCCGCTTGCCTTCATCAGGTGCGGTTGCTGGCCCAGATACTGGGTCATCATTTTGCGAGCTCCGTTTAAGGCTTTCTTGCGGTCGTGATCTACGGAGCAGATAACTAGCTGTGGGCGATCGATATCGTCGAGCTTCCGGCCGGCCCTTTTGGCGCCCTTTTCCAGGGCATCCATGGCCTGCAAATTATAATTGGGATGAACCAGGTAATTGAGGCAGACGCCGTCTGCAATCTCACCTGCCAGCTCCATCATTTTCATACCGGTAGCTCCGATATATATCGGCACATTTCGCGGTTCCTTCTTTCCGTGGACAACATCCAGCTTAATGCCGTCAACATGATGAAATTCGCCCTGGAATGTAACTGTTTCCATGGCCAGTAAGCGACCCAACACCTCGACCGTTTCTCGCATTGCTAACAGCGGCTTTCTGCGCTGAATGCCCACCTTCTGGGCCAGTGGATCCCACCAGGCGCCAATCCCACAGATAATCCGATCTTCTGCGAGATCGTCCAGAGTTAGAAATGTGGCCGCAAGCAGGCCAATGTTTCGAGTCCAATTGTTTGTTACTCCGCTTGCCACTTTTATCTTGCTTGTCGTCGCCGCGTAAGCAGCCATTGGCACTATAGCATCGCGGACCAGCCTGCTTTCTGCTTGCCATACAGCTTCAAAGCCATTTTCTTCTGCATATTGGACAAATCCAATAGCGTCATCCAGGTTATGGGCATCCTGCATGTACAATGCAACTCGATCAGTTGACACGATTTCCTCCTATCGATAAGTTCCCAAAATGAGCAGGACCGGCACGGCTAGCTGCTCGATACGAGATTCATCTGCATCGACAGATATGCATTCCAATCTTCTTCCGTGTCGATGTCGAACTTGATACCGGATGCTTCTACAACCCTCGCTGACATCCCCAATCTGGAAGCCTCCTCAAGATGAAGATTGAAGCTGTTTGGGCCATATTGAAACGTAAAACCAGTAGGCGGGCAAATGAGAAGAGCATTACTGCCATCACGATTGTGATCACTACAAATTACAATAGCCCGGTGTTGGCAACCACCATCCCCACTAATTCCAACCACAACTTCCTCGGTCGCCTGTTCAATCATCTTTTCGACATCTTCGGTAGTAATGAAGGGAAGGTCAGCCGGTATTATCAGGATGCAATCTGCCTTCTTCGCCGCGGCTATGTGCGAGGCACGGGTTAAGGCGCTGTTCAAGCCTTGCTTATCTGTCTCGCTGTAGGTGGATGCACCCCCGGTCCGGGCAACCTTAAGGGCTTTCCGATCGCGACTAACCACCAAAATGCGGTCAATATCTTTTACACGGTCCAGCACATGGAGGGTGGATTCCAAGATGTGGCTCGTCAGTGCCGCCCGTTCGTCGGCCGACAGGACATCTGCCAGACGACTTTTACTGTCGTGAAGTGGTTTAACTGGAATAATCGCCCAGATAATCATTTTTCAATAAGCTCCATGCAGAAAGTCAAGATTTCCCGTGCCAGCCTGCTCCGATCACCTTGGTCAACCATTAACGTGTCTGTCTTCATTGTCAGTAAATCAGGCTGATCGGGAAAGTCTTCATCCCGCACGTCACTGACAAATAAATCGATCAAACCATCGTAATAGGAGGCAATTGCGCTTGAGGTTACCGGCATTCCCATCTCCTGCATCATCTTGGCCGCCGGTCCCTTAACCGCCTTCCCCGCGATAATTGGACTGACGGCTACGACCATCGCGGGCAGATCCGTCACCATTTCCCGAATGGGGTATACGTTCAAAATCGGATCGATACTTACAAAGGGATTAGATGGAGCGATGACCAAGATATGCGTTTTAGAAAGAGCGGTCGTTACTTGCGTAGTTGTCCTAACGTCCTGGGGAAAGAGGATTTCTTTCACGGCCGGCTGCCACTGACGCTCCACAAACCAGGTCTGAAAAGCGAGTTGTCCCTCATCTGTGACTATTACTGTTGGAGCTGGTCGGTCACTCATTGGTAATAGATCAGCGCCGATACCAAAAACATCACATAGATGATGGCTAACTCCGGTTAGTGAGAGTCCGTCCGCCAAGAGATGGGTTCGGGTAAGGTGGGTTCCAAGATCAAGATCACCTAGGGCAAACCAATCAGGACCGCCCAGCCGTTTTACCTCCCCCATCGCTCGCCAGCTTTCTCCCGATCGTCCCCAGCCTGTTTCACTGTTTGCAACACCTGCCAACAAATACATGACTGTGTCAAGGTCAGGACAAATCCTGAGACCAAGATGATCAAAATCATCACCGGTATTTACGACGATCGACAAGTTCTCTGGACGGACATGTTGGGCAATGCCATCAGCTAACTTTGCACCCCCTACTCCACCCGCCAGAACCGTCACCTGGATCTCCGCCAGCCGGTTACGAAAGTGACTCTCATCTCGGGCCGTGTTTCTAACTGACATCTTGAAGAAAATGTATCAAAAATAGTTGTCTGGGCACAGGGCAATCAGGCTACGTTTGGTCAACGATACTTCCAATTTCGATCCAAGATCTGTCTATAAGTCAGCGAACTGCTTGCCTGTGGAATTAGGTAGATCTTCTCGGCTCGAATAAGGGCTCGACCAGCCAGATCAGCTGTCGACAGGGTCATTAGAGTTTATTGCCAGTATCTGATCCTGGCATATCTGGTCAATCCCTGCCCAGGCGAGATCTAATAGTTCATCAAGCACGTCACGATCTAGCGGTCTTTTTTCGGCCGTTCCCTGGATCTCTATAATCTCTCCTCCAGAGGACATCACGACGTTCAGGTCAACGTCAGCCGAGATATCTTCATCGTAGGCCAGATCGAGCATTGGTGTTCCATTGACCACCCCTACACTGATGGCAGCGAGCTGCCGCCGTAATACATCACTGCTCAATACCCCTCGTTCGATTAAAGGTTGAAGGGCAAGATTAACAGCAATCCAGGCGCCCGATATTGCCGCGGTTCGTGTGCCACCATCGGCCTGAAGAACGTCGCAATCGACGATAAGTTGGCGTTCTCCTAATAATTCAAGATCCACGGCCATTCGTAGGCTACGCCCAATGAGCCGGGATATCTCCTGTGTCCGACCTTTTGGCCAGCGACGTTCCCGGCGGACCCGGCGCTGTGTGCTACGGGGTAATAAGGCGTATTCGGCCGTCAGCCAGCCGTGTGTCTCCGGCGATCTGCGCAACCAATTTGGCAGGCTTTCGTCCAGAGTTACGTTACACAAAACATGAGTTTCCCCAAATTTCGCCAACACAGATCCCTCAGCAAATAAAGAGAAATCCTTCTGGAATGTTATGGGACGCAATTCACCCAGCAATCGCCCGTCGCTTCTATCCATCTCCACTCCACCTTCAGCGTTTACCGACAATATAGGCCAATGTGCTATGCCACTTTACAATTTGATTGAGTAGTTGATGGCGGTAGGTGTCACTGATCAACTCTATCTCACTCTCATTGAGCCCAGCAGCTGCCAGCCTCGCCGCATATGTTGGTCTCTTGTCAGAGTTCCGTGTATCAAGATTACCAAACCACCGGTCCAAATTTCTGGTCGTAATTCTTCTATCCTCAACCTGTTGTTCGCTCGTGGCAAGGACATCAACGAAACCTGCATCCCGTAGACCCTCCGCCAAAACATCTTCATCCCAATTCACTAGAGGATCGTCGGAATTCAGATAAATACTCTCCTCTGCTTGGCTCACCTTATCCGAAAGATCCTTCGGAATTGCAGACCAATCGCAAAGCTCGTAGAGTCTCTGGCTTCGCTGGGGTACGATCTGGGTTAGTGCGATGCGCCCTCCAGGCCGTGTTCGGTTCGCCACTCTATCTAGATTTTCTTGCCAATCGGTATTACGCGTAAACACGTTGCGACCAATAATCCGGTCAAAAAGTATGTCAGACTCTCCTCGCAAATCCAACATCATGTCTAATTCGTCGATCTCGCCGATTAAAACAACCGGACGTTCCAAATTAGAAAGCTGTTCGGCTTGTTGGCGCAACGCTTCTCCAACAACCGGATCACCCGTTATGGTCCAGACACCTCCCTCAGGAGCGGTTCTTAAGGCCTCCCAGGTAAACAATCCACTGCTTGCCTTCAGATCTAGAACCAGATGATGGCGCTGAATCTGGGCTTGTTCAAATACTCTATCACGCACGTGGGCAAGGTTTCGTCCACTATTGGCAATCGTGCGCTGTAACCAGGCATCGCGGGCACGATCCACCGGTCCTGTAGTCAATCCTTCTGGCATGGTTGTGTCCAATTCAACCATTGCTGCCAGTTGTTCTTCCCGGTGTCTGGAAACCTCTTCGCGAATACCGTGTTCATATCCCTGATCGCCCGGGTTAAAGAATACTTTACCCTGCAGGGTATCGGGCAAATACTGCTGGGCTATCCAGTGATCACGGTACGCATGAGGATAAAGATAGCCAGCACCATGACCAAATCCTTGGGCATCACGACTGCTATCCCTCAAGTGCGTCGGCACTTCCGTCTCGCGCTCCGCTTCCACAGTAGCCAGCGCATCGAAGAACGCCAATGTTGAGTTCGACTTCTTGCAGGTCGAGAGATAGAGTGCAGCCTGGGCCAGATGAAAGCGACCTTCGGGCATGCCAACGCGTTCATATAGATCCCAGCAACCAGCCACGACTACGGCCGCATTTGGGTCGGCCATACCGACGTCCTCGCTGGCCAGAATCGCCATTCGCCTGAAAATAAACCGGGGATCCTCGCCAGCATAAACCATCTTAGCCATCCAGTAAAGAGCAGCGTCAGGATCGGAGCCACGCAAGCTTTTTATGAATGCCGATATCGTATCGTAATGGACGTCACCTTCCTTATCATAGAGGACGGCTCGCTTCTGAATCGACTCCTCGGCTACCGTCAGATCTACCACGATGGTACCCTCATCGTCAGGGGGCGTGGTCTCGATTGCGAGTTCCAGTGCGTTTAGTACTCCGCGTGCGTCTCCGTTAGCCACATCGACTAAATGATCCAGCGCGTCTGGTTTGACTAGTACATCCAGATTGCCATACCCCAACTCAGGTTCGGCAAGAACCCTCCGAGAAATATTATAGAGATCATCGGGCAATAATGGTTTAAGCTGGAATATCCGGCTTCGGCTGACGAGCGCCTTGTTTACCTCAAAGTACGGGTTTTCAGTGGTGGCTCCGATCATGATGATGGTGCCAATCTCCACATGGGGCAACAACGCATCCTGTTGGGCTTTGTTCCATCGATGCACCTCGTCCACGAATAGAATCGTGCGTTGACCGTATAAGTTGCGGCGCTCTTTAGCTTCCTTGATGGACTCCCGAATTTGGGCAACGCCCGCTAGGACAGCATTGATGGTGATAAAGTGGCTCTCCGTCGTATTCGCGATAATCATAGCTAACGTTGTCTTTCCTGTTCCTGGAGGTCCATAGAAAATGAGGGAAGACAACTGGTCGGCCTGAATCGCTCGGCGCAGCAACCGGCCGGGACCCACGATATGCTCCTGGCCCACGAAATCCTCGAGGGTTCGCGGCCGCATCAGGATCGCTAAGGGAGATTCCAGTTCAATGTGTGCTTTACGGCCGTGAGCGAATAAATCCATCTCCATGATTGTATCCAGTTAGCGCGTGAAACCACAATGAAAGTTGGGTCTGGCATCGTCGCCGATGCCATCGCGGAGAGAGAGTCGCGTGGGCCGGACCAGGCCCTTGCGAGACAATGCGATTTAGATCTGGAAACCTAGCTTGTAGGGGATGACTTTATAATCTAGCTCCGTGACATGGTTGCTTAGTTCTTCGGTTAGCTCCTCCCACGTTTCCCCTTCCAGCACATCTCTCAGGATATCGCCATCCTGGGAGACAAAACCGATGAGACGATTCGGATATTCTCCAAACGCAGTGTGCCAGGCCTCGCTCATCTCGAGTCCCATCCCTTGCATCTCAGGGATGTATTTTCCCAAAACAAACTCGTAATATCCCTGGGCATCATCCAGGTCGACGTTGTAGCTAATCAGTAATTTCAGACCGGTTTCGACATCATTCATGAGAACTACCGTTGGCTGATCCGGATTATCGGTTTAGGACTTAAGTCGGTGGCTGTGGATGGGTCCTGCGGATCACACCTTACTTCAATTGTAGCCATAGCTATCTGATATGACCAATCGGACAGGCGATA
>JAUVOB010000021.1 GCA_030599405.1 Chloroflexota bacterium
GGTCAATACAGTGGCTTTCGTACTGGGCTTTCTCGTAGTACCGGCCTGGTTACTGTCCATATTGAAAGATCAACGAACGGGAGTCGAAACCATTGACCGGATGCTTCCAAGATGGATGCGAGCTGATTTTTGGGGATTTGTCCGCATCGCCGATCGGACATTCCGGGCCTTTATTGATGGCCAGCTTGTGCTCGGTATTATCGTCGGCCTTCTTGTTTATGCCGGGTTGGTCGCCTTGGAAGAGGTCGGGGTGAAAATCGCCGATTACAAGTTGCTATTAGCTCTTTTCGCCGGTCTGATGCAGTTAATTCCAAGTGTCGGACCAATCATTGCCGGCGTCATATTTTTTGTGGGTGGATCGCTGAGCTCGCTCGAATCAGCAGTCATCTTGCTCACTCTTTACATCGTCATCGAACTGCTGGTGGGCCGTTTCGTAGCACCGCACCTTGAGCGCAGATACATTAACATTCACCCGGCAGTCCTGGTTGTCGCCATCGTGACTCTCAGCGAATTCGGTGTCATCTGGGTGCTTTTAGCTGCGCCAGTAACGGCCGTGCTCCGCGATACGTATCGATATATTTTTGGTCGTTTAAGCGATCCTCCTTTGCGGGCGGGAGTTCTCCCAGATGCGGATGATGCTGCAGGAGAGCAATCCACCGAGCCTGAACCATCAACCATTCGCGTGCCTCTGGCCTACCGGCGAGGAAGGATAAGACGATAACCTAGCCCTTAAGTATTGATCGACCAATTAGAATAGCTTCGGGAGATATTATTCCATGGCAGATGAACGGCAATTAGATCAAGCAACTGTAGAATATGGTCAACTAACCCAGGCCCGAGTCCCCCTCGAGGACGCTGCGGAAGCGTTCTCCTCAAAAGATGCAAGTGGTCGCATCCCGATCGTTCTAGTGCCCAAACACATGAATCGGATCAGAAACGATATCGTCATTGCCGCACTTGTCGTTTTGATCGGTGGGATCACGTTGGGTGCTCTACTGGACAATGTGACTGTCATATCCCTTGCCGTTGTGGTGGGTATCATCATGACGGTGCTAGGGGTTTACCGGTCATTCATTGTGCGCGTTCCAGAGGGGGTCAACGGCTTGCTAACCAAAGGAGGGCGGTACATCCGGACGGTCACCAGCGGTACACACTTCATCCCCCCATGGATTCCTGTGTCGCACCTGGTCACCCGTCGAGAGATTCCCTTCGACATTCCGGTCGTCGAAGCCCCAACGAAAGATAACGTTCGGGCCAATCTCGATATCCTTCTAACATTTCAGATCACAGATCCCTATCAATTCGTCTACAATATCTCGGCCGATGATTTCGATCAGGTATTCCAGGCCGCATGCCAGGATGCTCTTCGTAAAATGCTCAGAAAAATCAGAGCGGACGAGATCACCGACATAGGCGATGAAAACATGGTGGAGTTACTCGAAGAACTCGGCCAAGGCATCACTCCTTATGGCGTAGAGATCACGAAGGTGAGCATCACTTATGCGCAGCCACCGCCAGACTTTATTCATCTGAAGGAGTCCATTAAGCTTGTTAAGTTACAACAGGCCGAGCAAGAGGAGAAACAGGTCCTTGCTCTACACCAGCAAGCGGATGCGGAAGCGCTTGCTCGGCAGCAAGTGATCGCAAGTGTAGAACGAAAACGCGAGGAGCTTAAGGCCCGTTACCAGCGATCTGAGGCACAACGGGAGGTCGTTAAATTCGAGGCCGAGGCCGAGGAATTGCGACTCAAAAAACTCGAAGAGAGGCTGACGAAATATCCGAACGCGGCTGAGTACGAACTGGAGCTCAAACGCTTGGAGATCGCGCGCGCGCTCGCTGGAAATACGAGGGCCATGCTACAGGTCGGCCACGCTGATGATATCGCACGAGCCTTTGTTCTGAAAGATATTATGAGTGATAGGCCCTCGGACGAAACACCTGGCACTATTCCCGCCGACCAGGGGGCTGATCCGGATGAATCGAAAGATACTGGCTCTAAGTAACCGTTGATCACGATCAGGTCTAGGATCCTCCGCCGGCTGGCGATCGAGGTTTCATCGCTCAAACTAAAGAAACTCCATCTACTTTTGCTACTAGTTTTGAGCATAGGTTGCCAGACAGAAACCGGCCCATCCATGCCAACCGGTTCACCTACACCCACCGCTCCGGTGATTGCCCCATCGCCAATTGAAACTGTTGAGCAAGATCTCATAACAGGGTTTACGGAACTTCTCAATCAGGCGGAGTTGATAAAAGCCTTTGAACGACAGCCGCTGGTAGATCGATACTTCGCTCTTCTTCAAAGCGTGCCCATTACCGGTGACAGTATCGCCATGTTCATATGGCGGGGGGAAGCGTCTTCGGTCCAGCTAGTCGGCGATATGAATAATTGGGACGTGGAAGCTGCTCCGTATTTTAATCGGCTAGAAGGCACAGATCTGTGGTATCTGGAAACGGTATTTGAAGAAGACGCTCGTCTCGACTATAAGTTAGTCGTTAACGGAGATGATTGGCGTCTTGATCCTCTAAACCCCAGGACAATCATGGGTGGATTCGGGCCCAATTCAGAGCTAGTCATGCCGGGTTACACGATACCTGACGAATTGCTGCCGACCGAGGGCACGATTGCGACCGGAACACTTGAGTCACACACTTTAGATAGCCTCCATCTCGGACAAACTCGCACCTTCTTCGTCTACGTACCGGACGGCCAGTTAGTCGGAGCCAAAACACCGTCAATCTACATCAATGATGGGGGTGATTATCTAAACCTGATCGATGCCACCGCCATTCTCGATAAGCTAATCGCTGATCGGGAAATTCCGCCGCTCGTCGCCGTTTTCGTACCGCCCATAAACCGCAACCTCGAATACGCGCTAAATGACGAATACGCCAGTTTTCTCGCGGATGAGCTAGTTCCATTTATTCAGCGGACATATGATACCGATCCAAATCCAGCCAGGACCGGTACTCTTGGAGCTTCGATGGGTGGATTAGAGGCCATGTTCGCGTCAATCACGCGGTCGGACGTCTTTGGACTTGCAGCCGGACAGTCTGGGGCCTTCTCAGTCGGCGATGATGCCGTAATCGATAAACTTCAGACTGCTAGCATGGCCTATGAAATCGGTGGATCTTCGCGGCGTGACCTTCGGATGTACGTAGTAGTAGGTACCTATGAAACAGCCATATCTGGCGATTCATCGACTGGAGATTTTTTAGCGGCGAACAGAAGGTTGGTAGATGTCCTTGAATCAACCAAGTACGAGTTTTTATACGAAGAACGACCTGAAGGTCATAGCTGGGGTTTGTGGAAGGGGACTCTCGGACAGGCGTTGAGCTACCTATTCAACTTGCCAGAGTGATAGGTCTCACACTTCTAGAACTTGTCGCTGAAGCGATCCTCACTTCGCGAACGCAAGACAATATGAATCGGCGTGCCCGGAAAGGGATATTCCTCTCGAATACGATTTTCGAGATAGCGCCGGTAACTGAAGTGAACCCACTCGGGCTTGTTCACAAAGAAAACGAAAGTAGGGGGATCTACGCTGGCTTGAGTTGAATAGAAGATTTTTACGTGCACGCCTCCTTTTTGCGGTGGCGGGTGCCGGCCAACGGCATCACGCAATAGCCGGTTTAAGTCAGATGTTGGGATTCGGTTGAACCTGGCTTCGTAAACCTCCGACACCGCAGGCATGATCTTCCCGATCCGCTGTCCTGTCTTGGCTGAAATAAACAGCAGGGGAACATAGGGTAAGAAGTTCAGGGCGCTCCGGAGTTCATCGGTATATTGATAGACGGTATACGAATCTTTATCCAACAAGTCCCATTTGTTGACCAACACGATGATAGAGGCTGATTCCTCTAGCAGCATTCCGGCGATGTGTACGTCTTGGGCTGTTGATCCTTCTATGGAGTCTATGAGCAACAATGCTACATCTGCCCTTCGCAATGCCTTCAACGCTCGAAGGACGCTGTACTTCTCCACGCCTGGATCGATTTTTCCCCGTCTCCTGATACCTGCTGTGTCGATGAGGGTATATTCCTGGTCGTCCCATATGAATCGCGTATCAGTCGCGTCACGCGTCGTCCCGGCGATGGGGCTAACGATGGCTCGTTCCTCCCCCAACAATCTGTTGAGTAACGTTGACTTTCCAACGTTTGGTCGGCCAAGAATCGCTATCTTGATCGACTCATCATCCTCTTCCTCTTCTATTACCGGAATATCCTCGATAATTGCGTCTAGCAAGTTGCCACTTCCTGTGCCATGGAGAGCGGAGATGGGGAAAATCGGGCCTAAGGCTAGCTCGTAGAATTCATAGGCGCCATCCCATAGACGTGTCGACTCAAGCTTGTTTACGGCGACGATAACCGGTTTCTTAGCACGTCTCAGAATATCGGCGACTTCCTGATCGGCTGCTGTTATTCCGGCCTGACCGTCTACAACTTGAACAATGACATCTGCATCTTGTATGGCAATCGACGCTTGCTGGCGGATAAGCGGCAGATATCGTTCTGAGTCTTGAGAGAGGGGTTCGGTGTGCCGGCCCTCCATCACCTCCAATCCCCCGGTATCGACAAGAATGAACGGAACGCCCGCCCATTCTACCTCCGCATAGAGGCGATCGCGGGTCGTTCCAGGAATTTCAGAGACAACCGCTAGGCGCCGTCCCACGATGCGATTGAACAGCGTTGACTTGCCGACATTGGGTCGGCCGACAAGGGCCACAAGGGCTTTTTGGCTCATCCTAACGCTGGAATGTTCGAATAGAGAAAGTAACGCCGGGGCAAATCGACGGATATCGGCAAATTGGCCGCGAATGGATTCACGAACCATCCAGCGACAGTGCTTGTGATGGCTGTACTCTCCAATGTTTCGGTCTCTGTTAGCGATTCGGTCCCGGTGATTACGTTGGTGGTGGTGATGACTCTGGTTATTAAGACGGTTACTACTGCCGGTTGTGTTGAACGAATCTCGATTTCTTCGGCCGATACTGACACAAATGGCTCCAGGACGTGAGTTCCTGTGACAAGGTTTAATAAGTCAACGGTCACCCGGATATCATCTTCAGCCAATGAATCCAGCACCGATAATGGACCGAAAAGAAAAACCCGAACCTGATCAGGATCGACGATAGCTTCTAATTCTTCACCGAGAGCGCGTATCTCCACGGGTCGCCGGACGACATCGCTCGTGAGAATCGGCTCAATCTCGACCGTAACAACGATTGGCTGTACATCCACCATCCCAATGCCATCGGGAAGATCCAGAGCGACCTGAATGGTATCCGGTTCTGCCAATCCAGATATGTCGACCGGTTCTGTCTGGACGCGAAGCCCTTCCAATTCCGCCGGGGCGCCTGTAACCTGAACACTGGTTGGCTCGACCTTAACATCGAGGAGCCTGTATCCAGGTGCGGGTTCGCCGAACCAGTTTACGGTAATTGGCTTCTCGGCAAAGCCCGCTAGCTCGATTACCGGGATGATAACTACAACCTCGTCAGGGTTTATTGTCAGACCAACCACGCTGGCAACGTTGCCTTCATTGTCGTAAAACGTTGGCCGCCGTTCCTCGGTGATATCCTCCCTAGCATCGTCAACAAAAATCGTAACTCTTCCTTCAGCCAACTCACTAACCCGGGGTGCCGGTCCGGTTACCTGAACTAGCTCGGGTTCGACCCGAGTCTCTCCTTGCCGGTGTCCACGGGCTACATCTCCTCGGATCTGCACCGAGATAGGAATATCTCGGGTGATTATCTGTTCCATTCGAATTATGGTCGACTCAGGTGACTGGGAAGTAATGCTTACTTGGTCCTCATTACCTAAGAAGACCACTTGAATAGGCACCTCAATTTCCGCGTAAGGAAGCTCACTCAGATCCACAATCGCTTCGAAGTCTGAAGGGGATATATCGGCAATGGCTGATTCTGAACCTTCTATGGTGATAAATATGGTCTGCGGAGGTCTAGTGAGCAATGTGGCCTGGGGTGGCACGCCAACCGTCTCAACACCTATCTCAAGGATCCGAGTTTTCACCGGATCACCTGCCCGTACGGCCGCTGCCCATATCACCAAAGCTAGAAATAGGGCCAAGAGCAATGTAGTAATGTTTGCGATAAGTCTTCGAATGGTTTGCATGGATGGTCTGTTTTACTAGGTTCTGCTCAATAACGATTCATTGGCTGCTCGTCGACGACGAAGACGACTGTGACTGCTCCAGTAGTGCATTAAGGACAACGTCAATGCGGGAAGGATCTTGGCGACGAAGAATGCGTCCATTGTGGGCGATCGAAACTTGCCCAGTCTCTTCCGAAACGACGACTACAAGCGCGTCGCTTACCTCGCTTATTCCCAGACCTGCTCTATGACGTAGCCCCATTTGTCGATCTGATAGGCGACGGGTCGATAAGGGCAGGACACATGCGGCTGCAATCAGTCGTTCACCTCTAGCAATTAATGCACCATCGTGCAGCTCCGTATGCCGGTTGAAAATGGTCAAGATCAACTCTGGCGATGGTTCCGCATCGATGACAATGCCAGTGTCTATGAATTCTTGCAAGCCAGTATCCTGCTCAATCACTACGAGTGCTCCGTATCGGCGTTGGGACAAGCGCAAGCAAGCGTTGGAAACGGACATCACGAGCTCGCTTTGTTGATTTCGCCGGAAGATTCTGAATACATGTCCTGCTCTGCCTAATTGCTCCAGAGCACGGCGCAATTCCGGTTGAAAGATCACCGGGATGGATATAAGCAATGCCGGTAGCGTCACAGCCACTAACCAACTAAAACCCGTAAGGTTAATGACCGTGACAGATATCACGGCGAACAATGCTATCAATACGATAACGCCACGCAGCAGTTGCATCCCCCGCGTATTGGCAACGACCATAAAGACGCCATATATCACAAGCGTCACCAGGAGGATGTCGATGATATGGAGCGCCGGGTTTTCTGTGAATCGACCTAAGTAATATGAAAGCTGGTCCAAAATACTTCCTGTCTCAAACTGATGGCAATGAATGGCTCATGGTTGCCATCGAATCCTTGAAAGAGCCATTGGTTCCTGGGATAACACCCCAAATCACGCTAGACGTGATAGATGATTCAGCGAATCTACACAGTTGACTGAGATTACTTGAATCAAATGATCGATCGCTACCGATTTCCCCATCAATCCGGGGGATTGTAAAAGCTCAAGCCAATTAAGCAACCGGTAGGTGGTCTGCTTCTGATGTACCGGTCCCGTTCTCTTGACGTAAACTATAAACCAATTGCAGGTATTTTAGTTCGTCCTCTGGCTGTAGTGTCAATATCTTTTCTATTGATGCGATGGCACCCTCCGTATCACCGGCTTCCAACTGCAATTCGCCAAGCTGATCAAGTAATCCGATTGCCTGAGCGTTCTGTCCTTGATGCATATGAAGACGAACCATACGGTCCACTAGCTCTGCGTCAGCAGGTTGTTGTTCGATCATTTCGCCAAGAATGCCCGTGATTTCACCGCCTCTTCCATTTCTAACCAGAAATACGAGATGCCGGTCGAGATGGCGCATTCCGGCATCCGGTCTTCCAACTTTTTGGTAGAGATCGATCATTGAACGAGCGATCATCACATCGCCTGGATCGCTCTTGCTCAATTCACTGTAAGCTGCTATTGCACGCTTCCAGTCCAGTCGCTGCATATCGATATCAGCGATCACCCGCAGAAGACGTAGACGCCATTCAGTGCCGAGCTCACCACTGGGGACAATCTTGAGGGCTTCCATATAGGTCTTTCTAGCCTCGTCCACCTGAGCCAAGTTGTACTGCGCATCGCCCAGCGCCAAATAATGCTCGAGTGCCCTTTCCAATCTATCACTTTGGATCAGTAATTCTATCAATCGAGCTCTTGTCTTAATATCCAATGGGGACAATTCCAAGGCTCGCTCATAGGCATTAATTGACCCGTTTTCATCGCCACGCACCCGGTACGTATCACCAATGGCAATAAACTTTGCTACAGCTATGTCAGCGCGCTCCCACCGGGCCAACAGCTCGGCGAGCTGAATGTGCCCAGGAAGATAATAGGGCGAGAGTTGAATGGCACGGTATGCTTCCTCAATGGCGCTGTGATAATTGCCGCGCTTTCCGTAGAGCTCACTAAGATACAACGATTCCAATACCTGGGTCGAACCAGCCATTAATATGTCGCCCAAGATCATGGTTTGCCCATCAGCTGATAGAGCATCCAGCCGCTCCCGTGCGGCTCTGATCTTAAATTCCCAGTCTTTGTGCTCGAAAAACTCGACAAGGGCAGCCATGAACTCAGATGCCTTAGCTGTGTCCTCCCCCGTAAGTAGGTCGTTTGCCAGATGATCATAGAGCTCAATCAATCTATCGCTCTGTTCTGGTCGCACCGTATTCAGGTCGATAATCGTCAAGGCTACTAAGTAGTGCTCAACAGCCTCGCTGACAGCCTCAAGCTCCCTATATGTCTCGCCTAAGGCGTAATTACTTGCTACACGGTATTCCTGTTCCTCATTGGCTTGATTGAATTGGGCAATGGCATCGTCCAACCTAACCTGGTCCTGGTACAACACGCCAAGATTGAAGTGTACGGCTGCGCTGTTTTCACCCCCTCTGATCGCCTGCTCAAATGAAGCAATCGCCTCCGCAAACCTATCGCGGGTTTGATAATCCAACCCTTCGCTTATGTAGGCGTCCCGTTCAACCTTGTTTGTACCAATTCCGGTTGTTGCCATGAGAGCATCTTCTTCGTCCTCGAATTCGAATACTCCCTGAGCCAACTGCTCTAGTGCAAGACGGCGTGCATGCTGCATCGGACCACCGCTTACTACCGAATCATCCTGAATTTGACCACCCGCTTTTTCGGCCTCGTAGGCAGTGGCAAACGGAGGAATTTCTTCGCTCTCGAAAGCTGCTAGGGTCTCTAGGCTGACGAATATCTCGTCTTCGGTCGCAATGTCGGCAGCACCTTGTTCAATGAGCTCTATCGCCGTCAGAATGTCAGGGTTACGAGGATCTAGTTCAAGGGCGGCCTGGCACATTTGTAAGGCGCTTTCTTTCTGAATCTGCGAGTTGTAAATCCGGGCAAGCGCCAGGTACTCTCGGACAGCGTTCCGCGTTAGGCCCTGCCGTTGATATAAGGATGCTAGCCGGCGGCGTGCTCCAATGAGATTGGGATCGAGACGCGCTGCTCGTAACCAGTTGCCAACGGCTTCGTCAAGACGTTTTCTGTGGAGCTGGATTTCTCCAATCGCCATATATGTTTGGGCGGCATCCCTGACCTGACCCAAGCGTTCCTGGACATCGGCGACATGCTTGAGGTAAATCATGTCGCCTTTGGAAAATCGAGCTGCGAGTTTGTAATTCTCCAGCGATTTCTCAAGCTCCCCAATCTCGAAATAAGCCATCCCCAGTCCAGCATAAGGGGATGGTTCAGAGGGGGCTTCTTGAGATGCTTGCTCGAATTCGCGAATAGCATCAGACCAAAGTTGATCCCAACTGTACGAATGTCCTCGTCTTATCGCTATCTCATAACGGGCTTGGCTACCTGCCACCTTCATCCTCCAATTTACACTCGGGGTCAACAACAAATGTGGCTTTAGAAAGTATACCACAGGCAAAATTGCACGGAAAGCAACAGATATACATAAAATACCCCTTGTGCTGTAAATAACTTTATGGTAAGATAATCGGCGCAGAGGGGATGTCACCTGATATTTTAATTAGAGGTGCGTAACAATAGGATACATTTCTTATCGGTCATGCTCGCAGAAAGCGGTCATGGCCCGTGTCCAAGCATGCCTTGCGCGTAGTAGTATCGCGCGTGGCCGCCCTTCAGGAGGGTAACAGGTAGGTGACTTATGGACTTAAACGATAGGCGCTCCATTCTCTTTCTTGTTCTGGCATTTCTCGTAGGCTGGGCAATCGGGCTGTTTATATTTGGCTGGAATCTCACCCCAGTTAGGTACACAGGGGCCGGATATCAGCATCTCCGTGAACA
>JAUVOB010000281.1 GCA_030599405.1 Chloroflexota bacterium
GTTTCGATGGGGTATCCTTCCACTGCAATCTGGGCAGTGGCTAGAGGTTTCCGATCTCAACCTTGGAGTAGTAGGTAGCAGATAAGACCGGTTGCGAGATCGGATTCAGACATAGAGATTATGATTGGAAATAGGAGACGAAAGGTATAAGAACCTCGAGGATTACCCATATAAACACTCGTGCGTTCGAAGCGCACAGCTTTTGACAGGCCCCATGCCGCGTGCTATACTCCCGGCTCGGTAGACGCCATTTCTTAGGAGGTGGCAGTGAGGGTTGGAGGGATGGCCGAGTGGACGAAGGCGACGGTCTTGAAAACCGTAGTGGGTGCAAGCTCACCGGGGGTTCGAATCCCTCTCCCTCCGCTTTAACAATAGCATTACTTCTCTCTAAGTAGGACAGCGACGCTTGGGGAGGTGCCAGAGTGGACGATTGGGGCCGCCTGCTAAGCGGTTAAAGGTGTAAGAGCCTTTCCAGGGTTCGAATCCCTGCCTCCCCGCTAATTGAAACTGCACCTTAGTGTTTAGTTGTTTATACTACGTCGAGAGGTGCTTTGTTTCTCTAAAGCGCCCGTAGCTCAGTGGATTAGAGCGTCTGGCTACGAACCAGAAGGTCGGGAGTTCGAGTCTCTCCGGGCGTATTTAGTAAGCGACCCCACACCCGGGTGTCGCTTTTTTTTCTGCGATTATGGGCCGGATCTAACCCTGGATCTGGAACGAACAAGGTTACTGTATGATTAACCCGGCTGGAAACGAATGCCAGTTTTATTACGAAGACTTCTTCCGCGGGCAGTCTGAGCAGGAATGTCGATTGATCAGACGAAATCCTCGATCGCTATCCTGGCAACCAAATGACTGCTCCCACTGCCCTGTGCCGGATATCCTCCAGGCAAATAGCAGTCCTGATCTGGTGCTTGAAGGAACTATCAAGAAAGGCATCTTCGGCATGAATCGCAAGGTAGAAGTAAAGGCATTTTGTAGCCGGCACCTCATCGACGTCGATCAGCCACACGTGGGTTGTCCCCGGTGTGCGAAAGAGCGACCAGGACTTCAGGAGCTATTTGGAGACGAAAGTTGAAGCGTCTTGTCAAAGCCATACTGTTCGATTTGGATGATACGCTTCTAGGGAACGATATCAATGGCTTTTTGCAAAGTTATCTCTCTCTCCTGGCGAACTACGTAAGCCTCTATATTGATGAAGGGGAGTTCGTGGATGAGCTCATGAATGGGACGCAAGCCATGATACGCAATACTGATCCTGAGAATACCAATGCCGAGGTTTTCTGGTCAGTGTTTAGCGATCGGACAGGATTAAATAGGGAGAAATTCGAACCCCATGTGGCTAAGTTCTATCAGGATGAGTTCGGCAAATTGCGATCAAAAACCCACCGGTTACCGGAGGCAGCAAGTTTGATAAGAAGTTGCCTCGATCAAGGATATCGCCTAGTTATCGCGACCAATCCCCTTTTTCCAAGAACGGCCATTGAGCAGAGGTTAGCCTGGGCCGGGGTTCCCACGACCGAGTTCAGCTATGATCTGGTGACATCCTACGAGAACATGCACGCCTGCAAGCCGCACCGCGAGTATTACGACGAGATACTATCTCATCTTGCCGTTGAGCCGGAGTTGGCAATAATGGTCGGCGATGACTGGGACAATGATATTGGCGGGGCGACTCGGGCAGGACTTCACGCATATTGGATAACCCAAGACGCCGGGAAATCACCAATTGAGCATCCTGGCCTGGTTGGCAAAGGATCGCTGGACGCATTTTATCGCTTTATGAACGAAGGAAGTATCAAGCCGGCCGTCTGAAAAGCAAAGACAAGCTGTCACCGTACAATGCAAGCACCGCCACCCGTACCAAATCTACTGATCCAGATTGCCACACTGGCAACCACTATTCAAAACGCCCTTGTTCAGCCAGGGGTTGATTGGCACCATCGCCCAGCTGATGGCGAATGGTCGGTAACCGAGGTTGTTTGCCACTTGAGGGATGTGGAGTTGGAGGTTCACCAGGCTCGCTTCAAGGCTATGATAGCCGAAGAGAACGCCTTTCTTCCTGGAGTTTCGGCCGATGAGTGGGCTCAAATTCGTCGATACCAGGACCAGGATGGTTCTGATGCCCTCTCCGATTTCATGATGGCCCGTCGCGATACCGTAGACATGCTGCAAGACCTCCTGCCGGATACATGGTCTCGACAAGGGAGGCATGCTTTCTTTGGCCCCACTTCGATGCACGAGATCCTCTTCCTGCAAGCCAGGCATGATGATATTCATCTGGAGCAAATAAGAATTATTCTTGACGACCAACAACTAAGAATTTCAACTTGACATAAAAGTTAATTACGTCGAGATCCTTGACCATTGGGTGGGGATTCAACTCAAAGGATCAACATTGCATCGCCAAAAGAGTAAAAACGATACCCTCTATCAATTGCTGTCTGGTAAGTGGACAATATCTGATCCCGACCGGAAAACGCCGAAACCATTATCACCAGCGATGATCTCGGTAGATGGAAGTTGGTAATCATCGCATCCACAGCACGAAACCGGTAGCCAGGATAGATATACAGATCCGTTTTACCTTCGAAGGCTGCAACCGGTCGCCAGGCACAGGCCGAAAAATCAGCGGATTGGGTATCTCGTTCGCTTATATTGGACAATGGGCCGGTAACACCCGCGGAACGCAATGCCGCCGTTTCTAAAACCCGGACCGAGGTGGTGCCTACGGCGATAATCCGTCCCCCGGCCAATTTCGCTTGGTTTATCCTTTTTGCGGTTTCCGGAGTCATTCGAGACCATTCGGAATGAATCGTGTGAGCTTCCACCTGTCCGGTTTCAACGGGCTTGAACGTGTCGAGTCCAACGTGTAGTGTTATTTCTTCGATGATGATTCCTCTGTCTCGAAGTTCTAGCATCAACTCGGGTGTGAAATGCAGCCCGGCCGTTGGGGCCGCTACTGATCCCTCTGGGCGCGCGTAAATGGTTTGGTATCGTTCAGGATCGTCCAGTGGGGCATGGATGTAAGGAGGTAAGGGTGTGTGTCCCAACTTCTCGAAAAAGGCTTCAATGGGCTGGCTGAAACGGATTTTTCGAACCGGACCCTGCTCCGCGGCAACTACCTCTGCCACCAGATCGGCATCCTGCCCATCTCTGTCGAGTAGCCTAACACTTAGCCCGGGAGCTACCTTCTTTCCCCCGACCAGGACACGCCACTCTTCTCCGTCCAGCTTTTCCAACAGCAGAATCTCGACCTGTCCCCCAGTGTTGGCCTTGAGTCCATAGAGACGGGCTGGAATCACCCGGCTGTTATTGACAACCAACACATCGCCAGGATTAAGATACTTAACTATATCTGAGAATCTCTTATGATGGACACTGCCATCAGCCCTATTCAGCACGAGCAGACGGCTGGCGTCTCGCTGCGGTAAAGGAATCTGAGCGATGCTTCGTTCTGGAA
>JAUVOB010000429.1 GCA_030599405.1 Chloroflexota bacterium
ATGCCAACTGTTCACCCGGTAGTTCCTGACGAAGAGTTCAAAAACCTCACGTACCAACCTGATCAACCCAGCTGCCCTCAGCTTAGCATCATCGAAATCCTCGGCGATCTCTACTTTGGAGCAGTCAATCATGTTGAGGACGTCATTCACGAGCAACTTGAGAAAGAGGAAGATCAAAGGTTTCTTCTGATTCGCATGGATAACGTGAATCAATGTGATTTTAGCGGTATTCACATGCTTGAGAGCGTTGTTCGGACTTATCGCGACCGGAGTGGCGATGTATATATGATGAAGGTGGGCTACCGAGTTGACAAAGTTATGGCCTCGACCGGTTTCAATCGGACGATAGGTGACAGCCATTTCCTGCCTGAAGATCAGGCTATTAGCCATCTCTTTTACCGGGTACTCGATCCAGCCGTATGCATTTACGAGTGTCCGCATCGGGTCTTTGCCGAATGCCAAAATTTACCTAAGCAACTACATACGGTTCACCTAGAAGATCCCGATTATCTGGCAGAAGATGTAAACCAGATTGAAGCAAGGCAACTCTGGAATGAACTTCATGCGCACCCTGAGGAACTCTCGATAATAGACGTTCGTGAACCCAGAGAATATCGCAGAGGGCATATTCCCAATGCTACGTTGATCCCTCTGCCGAAAATACTATCCGGAGAGCAAACGATCACCACGAGCACCAAACAGCGGGTAGTATTAGTTTGCCGCAGTGGTCGTCGTAGTCGCCGGGCAGCCCTGGCGATTTCAACCTTGAACGGGCAAGTTGAGATCGTTAGGGGCGGTATGTTGGCCTGGGAAGCGGCCGGTCTTCTCGAGGCCATCGGCTAGACCTGCCTCCACCATATGGTCATTAGGAGCAAGTGATGCAAAGCCCACCATCTCGCAATCTAGGACTCGATCTTCTACGGGTAACCGAAGCGGCCGCCGTGGCTGCTGGCCGGTGGATAGGTCTGGGTGACCCGGAAGGAGCCCACCACGACGCGACTGATTCCATGGCCAAAGCCCTTTCGAGCGTCGAAATAGACGGCGAGATCGTTATTGGCGAAGAAAGCCGCCTCGGCGAACATTCCCCTCTGGATAGTGGTGAAATGGTCGGAACCAGGACAGGTTTGGAGGTAGATGTGGTCGTCGATCCGATCGATGGCACAAGACTTGTCGTTCATGGAAAACCGGGCGCGATTTCACTGGTTGGGGTAACGCCAAGGGGGACCATGTGGTCGCCACCGGCCTGCGCCATTTATATGGACAAGATAGTCGTCGATCGAACGGCCGCATCGGCTCTCGTCTCAGAATGTATGGACGCGCCTGCAGCCTGGACCCTGGCCTTGGTCGCCAGGGCAAAGGGACGTGAAGTTCGCGACCTCTCGGTCATTGTCCTCGACCGTCCGCGACATCAAGATCTTATCGAGGAGCTAAGATCGGCCGGTGCGAGAATCTTGTTGCGAACCGAGGGTGATGCGGAAGGAGCACTGGAGGCGGCCATCGACGGAACGGGAGCGGATATTTTGATGGGAATTGGGGGCGTTTCAGAAGGTGTGATCGCTGCCTGCGCCGTTAAAGCCCTCGGTGGAACGATGCTCGCGCGGTTGTCTCCTCAAAGCGAGGAAGAGCGGCGTTCGATAGAGGAATCAGGAGTCGATCCAGACCAGATTCTATATTGCGATGAGATAGTCAAGAGTAACGCTATCTACTTCGTCGCGACCGGGATTACGAACAGTCCCCTGCTCATGCCAGTTCGCTATCGTGGCGGGTTGGTAGAGACCCACTCCTTGCTCTTGAGAGCTATAACCGGGACCCGTCGTTTCATTACGGCCGAACATAGACTGGACATCATGGATCGATCTTCTCTGACTCAAAATCCGCCTAGTGGTGAGGCAGACGATTATTGAAAGGCGAGGGCTGTCTTGACTGCTTCGTAGGCGTTAAGCACACCATAACCGGAGCCGCTATTAGGCACTTTGCTGCCATCAACGCAAGCGGGTTGTCTACCCTGGTATGGTGATGCCGTCTCCGCGAGTATTTTTTCGGTTAGCTCGATATCTCCGATCAGTGATGGGTTTGCCGACCACATTAAGGCAACTACACCGGCTACATGGGGACTTGCCATGGAGGTGCCTGCCTGAACCTCATAAGTGTCTTGGGGAAAGGAGGAGAGGATGCCATCACCGGGAGCGACTAA
>JAUVOB010000320.1 GCA_030599405.1 Chloroflexota bacterium
ACGAGACACCTGGTGACCGATATTACTGGTGAAAGCGTAACCGTTCGCGATCTTCAGAATGAAGAGGAAGAGGAGATATTCACGCGAACAGTCCTCTGGACTGCCGGAGTTCGTGCTTCGCCGCTGGGACGGAGGTTAGCCGAAAAGACGGGAGCTGGCCTGGATGGGATGGGCAGAGTGAAAGTTGAAGAAGATCTGACCCTCGCGGGCTATCCGGAAATTTTCATAATTGGAGATTTGGCCCATTTCGCCCACCAAACTGGTGAGCCGCTGCCTGGCGTTGCCCAGGTTGCCATGCAAGGTGGCAGTTACGCCGGTCGTCTTATCCAGAAACGATTGAAGGGCGAGACCATGCCCTCGTTCCGTTATAAAGACAAAGGCACTATGGCTGTTATCGGTCGCCATGCGGCTGTCGCCGATATAGGCCCATTTCAATTTGGGGGGATCATTGCCTGGTTTCTCTGGATCTTTATTCACATTGGTTTCTTGGTCGGATTCGACAACAAACTGATCGTCATATTCCAATGGGCCTGGCACTACCTCACTCGCAAGCGGGGAGCATTGCTAATAACCGGACCGGATCCTTACCCACGCATTCAAGGACCTAATCCTTCCGAATCGGATACGTAATTGCCGGATTTTCCTTCAGTAATTCGATCCTTCAGAAAGCCCATCCTGCCGCTAGATTCGGCGATCTAATTGTTGTTTTCGCCTACTGATTACGTCCCTCAATTTGCCGTTACCGAAATCCTTGTTACCGTTCTCCTATTGAACGAACTGCCGTTGAGAGGTTTATTGACCCTAGACAGCGACCATACTAGCAGTACTCTCGGGTCTGTTAGGTTGAACTCTGGGGCTGCTTTTTATACAGCAGGAAGCATCGTTCTTGATAGTTTCTTCAAGGTAAGCAAAAGGGTAGGATAATGAACACCAGCCATCTATTTAGGCGAGGATTGCTGCCGGTCATGGCGGTCATACTCGTCGCACTAAGCATTTGTGTGGGGGGGTCGCAAGCTAATAAGATCGCCGACCTCAACGGAAGCGATCTGCTGTTTTCCTCGGCACCTGATCTGGAAGAAGGCGCTGTCCCTGTGGACGAATCGACACTTCGCGCGCGTTTTGTGACCATCAACGCCAAAGATCTCGGATCTACCGAGGGCAGCGGACATGGTCAACGCGGTAGTAATCTTGTTCTAAACCTGTTTCACGACGCCGTTTATACGGCCGTACCTCAAAGTGTTGTCAGCCAGAGAATCGGCCAACTTACCTGGCAAGGAAAGTTGCTAGAAAGCGATGACAGCGCTGTCACTATCACCGTTGTCGATGATGCCGTTACAGGATCCGTGCAAGTCGGTGAGCTGCTCTTCAAATGGCATGACGCGGGCGACGCTGTTCATCTACTCAGCCAGGTTGAGCCCTTTGAGCCGTTGCCGGAGATGGAGCCTATCCCGGTTCGGACGACCGGAATCAAGCCGGCTCTCGGACCGGAATCAGACGACGGATACCAAATCGACGTCTTGGTTGTATATACTCCTGCCTCTCGCCAAAGATATGGGGGTCAGGCCGGTATCGAATCACTTATCAACCAGGCTATTGCCGAAACAAACCAAGCGTACACGAATAGCGAAATCTTCACCCAGGTAAACCTGGTGCACACGGCCGAAGTTAATTACACAGAGTCCGGCTTTATAAGCACAGACTTGAGCCGTCTGCGAAATACCTCCGATGGCTACATGGATGATGTGCACGCACTACGAGATGCTTACAACGCTGATATGGTTAATCTCATCGAAGAGAACATGGTTTATTGTGGAGTCGCCTACCTGATGACCACCCTATCACATGATTTCAAAGTGAGCGCGTTCAGCGTCGTTAATAGTCAGTGCGCAACCGGATACTACTCTTTTGGTCACGAGCTAGGGCACAATATGGGATCCCATCATGACAGAGCAAACGCATCCGGTCCTGGCGTCTTTCCGTATTCATTTGGATACTGGGCCTCTAACGAGACATTCCGAACCATCATGGCCTACAACTGTCCGAGCGGATGCACTCGAATCCGCCACTTTTCCAATCCTGATGTCAGCTACAATGGCTTACCGACTGGTATCGATTATGACGTCGATCCGCCGAATTCAGCTGACAATGCCCGATCGATCAATGAGGCCAAAGTAACGATAGCGAACTGGCGTGACAGTGGCACAAATACACCCCAACCACCAGCGGCACCCAGCGACCTGGCAGCCATAGGGCTCTCCCAAAGTGAAATAGGCCTGACATGGGCTGACAACGCCGACAACGAGAACGGTTTTACAATTGAGCGTTCGTTAGACGGCGCTTCGGGATGGAACCAGGTTAACACTGTCGGTACCAACATCGTTGACTATCACGATTCAGGCTTGGCCTCCGGGACGGCGTTCTACTACAGGGTCTTCGCCTTCAATGATGATGGAGATTCAGCCTACTCGAACGTAGCCGCTGCATCCACTTGGGATCTTCGGCCCCCTGCCGCGCCCACCAACCTCTCCGCGTCCGCGATATCCCAAACTGAGATTGATCTTCTTTGGACCGATAATGCCGACAATGAAGATGGGTTCATCGTCGAACACTCTCCAGATGGTGCCGTCGGCTGGACACAGGTTGGCAATGTAGGTCCCAATGTCTTCGCCTTTTCCGACTCGGGTCTGGCGCCTGGATCGATCCATTACTATAGGGTCTATGCACACAACGGAGAAGGCAACTCGCCCTTCTCGAACATAGCTATGGCGAGCACGGGTACACCGCAACCACCGAATGCACCGAGCAACCTTTCCGCATCGCCGATCTCTCAATCTGATATTGATCTCCTCTGGGTCGATAACGCTGATAACGAAATTGGATTCTCGATAGAACGATCGCTTGATGGAACCAGTGGATGGAGCGAAGTCGCATCGGTCGTCGTAAATGCGGTTGGCCACACAGACCAGGGTTTATCGGCCAGCACAGATTATTACTACAGGGTTCGCGCCTTCAACAATTATGGATACTCCGATTACTCGAACATCTCCTTGGCGAGGACGGATGATGCTCCCCAGACACGCGATCTGATGCTACCGGTGATATTCTCGTAGCTGGTTCCGTCTCCGGGGATTATTCGA
>JAUVOB010000058.1 GCA_030599405.1 Chloroflexota bacterium
ATTCCAGCGAAGCGGGTATTGGTGGTTGGGCTTGGTAAGTCAGATGGCTTCGATCAGGAAAGTGTGCGGAAAGCCGCCGCGGCCGCGATAAAAAGGGCAGGCGAGCTTGGGGCCGAACACGTGGCCACGATCGTACACGGCGCCGGAATCGCGGGCTTGCCAGTGGGCGCATCAGCCCAAGCCACCGTGATAGGAAGTCTACTCGCGGCCTATGAATTCGATGCTGACAAGGAGAAGGACGCGAATAAAAAATCGATCGCAAGCCTCACATTGGTCGAGTTCGATGAAGTAAAAATAACCGACTGCCAAGAAGGAGCTGCCGCGGCTGAGTCCATTGCCCGTGGTGTATATCTTGCCCGCGATCTGGTCAACATGCCGCCCAACGTGGCCACACCAACAAAAATGGCCGATGTAGCCAAGGAGATCGCCCAGGAATTCGGGATGAAGGTAACCATTGGAGGTCGGAAATGGGCCGCTAAACGAGACATGGGTGCGTTTCTCGCCGTGGCAAGAGGGGCAGGAGAAAAACCAAAGTTCATCATTCTGGAACATAACCCAGACCGCGAAGATCTCGATACGATAGTGTTGGTAGGCAAAGGAATAACCTTCGATACCGGTGGCATATCCATCAAGCCCAGCCAAGGGATGGAGATGATGAAAGCGGATATGGGTGGAGCCGCTGCCGTCCTGGGAGCGATGAGGGCCGTCGGGGGATTGAACATTCCCCTCCACATTATCGGCATTACACCTTGCACCGAGAATATGCCCGATGCCCACGCCTATCATCCGGCCGATGTTATTAAAGCCAGCAATGGAAAAACCATTGAGATTATTAGCACGGATGCCGAAGGGCGCATGATCCTGGCTGATGGTTTGGTACATGCCGGGAGTTATGAGCCAGCGGCCGTGATCGACTTGGCAACCCTTACTGGCGCATGCGTAGTTGCGCTTGGTAAGGGAATTTCTGCCGGTCTGTTCAGCACGGAAGATTCGCTTCGCGACGCGCTTGTCGACGCGAGCAAGACCACGCATGAGCGGGTTTGGCCTCTGCCTTTGTGGGACGATTACAAGCAGGCGATCAAGTCTGATGTCGCTGACATGAAGAATAGTGGCGGCCGATTTGGCGGTGTCGCAACGTCAGCCATCTTCCTCAAAGAATTCACAGACTATCCCTGGGTCCACCTGGATATCGCCAGTATGGCCCTCAACGATAAGCCTTCGGGATATATCAGTCGCGGCGGAACTGGTTTCGGTGTGCGACTGTTGGTTGATTTCCTGCGAAGTTGGCAGGCACGGTAAAGCCGAGCTATAGGACTCTTCACCATTAACGAATACTGGATGGAACAGGTCCCGGATTTGAGAATTATCTGGATACTGGCCTGGCATGATGGAGGTGCTAAATGATGTCATCACCGGCTCCACCCTTGACTCTTGGCGTCGAAGAAGAGTACCAGATCATTGAACCTGATACGAGAAACCTGTACTCCTATATATCCGAATTCCTCTCGCAGGATGAACAACGATCCGCTCGTCTAGAACTGAGGCCGGAATTGATGCAATCTCAGGTCGAAGTCAACAGTCATGTTTGTCGAAATATCAAGGAGGTCCGTCAGGAAGTAATCCGTTTGCGGCGCGAGGTATGCTCCATGGCTGATAGCAACGGACTCCTTATCGCCGCCGCCTCGACCCATCCTTTCGCCAAGTGGGAGGAGCAGTCCATCACTGAAGGTGCAAGATATCGCGAACTACTGGACGACATGCAGCGCGTTGCCCGGGGGTTGCTAATATTCGGCATGCACGTGCATGTTGGATTCGGCAGCGATTCAGAATCGAAGAATCTAATGATAGAAATAATGAACCAGGCTCGCTACTTCATCCCCCATTTATTAGCGCTGTCTACCAGCTCTCCATTCTGGCACGGCTACAACTCTGGCCTTAAATCTTATCGTAGCGTGGTCTTCGAGATGCTTCCCCGCACCGGTATACCGCATTCCTTCCGTTCATGGGCTGAGTACCAGGCCTATGAAAAGACTCTGGGAAAAGTAGGATCCTTTGGTAAGAAAGATCCTGTGGCTAAGATCTGGTGGGATATTCGTCCCCACCCGACCTTTGATACGCTAGAATTTCGCATCGCCGATATCTGCACGAAAGTTGATGAATGCATCTGCATCGCCGCACTGTTCCAGGCAATCTGTGCCAAGTTGATAAAGCTACGGCGGAACAACCTCTCGTGGAGACGTTATCGTCACATGCACATCACGGAAAATAAGTGGCGTGCATTACGCTACGGAATCGATGGCGAGCTAATCGACTTTGGCAGAGGAGAATCTGTTCCCTTCCACTTCCTGATGGAGGAGCTCCTGGAGCTCCTCGACGACGTTTTGGACGATCTAGGAAGTCGTCAGGAGGTGGAATATTTGCGAACCATTCTGATCGAAGGTACAAGCGCCGATCGACAGATCAAGGTCTACAACAATCACGGTGGCGACGACAATCGTCGCGAGGCGCTCTACGCAGTTGTCGACTCCCTAGTGTCGGAAACAAAAGAAGGCTGGTAATACGCAGCATCGACGACGCGCGAGCTAGAAATATACCGCCCGGTCTGGATGGAATGATGCTGTTGGCTTGGTGACTGCATCGGCCGCGAGCACCTGAACCTTCAAAATAAGCGGAGTCCTCTATGAGCAAGTCTGCCAGTCAATTGATCGACGTAAGCCATGTTGTAGAACACGGTCTGGTAACCTACCAAGGGCTGCCCGCACCCTCCATCTGTGATTTTCTGAGCCGGAAGGACTCGAGGAAGCTCTATTCCGGGGGTGTGGAGTTCCAGATTGGAAAAATCGAGATGGTAGCGAATACCGGCACCTATGTAGATTCACCCTTTCATCGATTCGCCGATGGCGCCGACTTGGCTGATCTACCCCTTGAAAAGTTAGCAAACCTCGAGGGCATTGTCGTTAGAATCAAAGCTGATAGCGATCGGGCTATCGAGCTGGATGATCAAGATCTGCAGAAGCTAGAAGGGAAAGCTGTCCTGTTCCACACTGGATGGTCGCGTCACTGGAACACGAACCACTACTTTGAAGGATACCCGTACCTAACAAAAAAGACGGCTACATCCCTAAGGGATGCCGGCGTCATTCTTGTCGGCATCGACTCCCTCAATATCGACGATGATCGCGACGGAGCGCGCCCCGTCCACACAACACTTCTACAAGCCGGAATACCGATCGTCGAGCACTTAACCAACCTTCACCAGCTGCCAGATCAAGGGTTTCGATTCTTCGCCAGCCCGGTGAAAATTCGAGCCTTTGGCTCATTCCCCGTCAGGGCATACGCCCTTGTTCCCCCAGGAACGGAACCCTAATCAGCATAGAATTTTCACCAATTCCGGTATTTAACTTGCCCGTCTACAATCGTTCCAGCGACGCCCACACCTGGAATTTCACTTGGATGTAAAGTGAAGATGTCACATTCGAGAATGGTCAGGTCGGCGAGATTGCCCGGAGATATTGTCCCCATGTATTCTTCGCGGTTACTGGCAATCGCTGCGCCCATCGTGTAACCGGCGACGGCATCCCGTACAGGTATTCTCTGCTCGGGAATCCAGCCTTCAGACCCTGGAGCGCCATCGACCCGTTGTCTCGTTACCGCTGAATGTATGCCGATTAGCGGTTCAATCGCTTCAACGGGAGCGTCGGATCCAAGGGCGAGAGTGGCGCCCGAATCGATGATAGATCGCCAGGCATAGGCGTAGCGGCTTC
This sequence comes from Chloroflexota bacterium, assembly GCA_030599405.1. Taxonomy (GTDB): domain Bacteria; phylum Chloroflexota; class Anaerolineae; order Promineifilales; family Promineifilaceae; genus UBA11865. Next base: position 3,765 of record JAUVOB010000058.1, read on the forward strand.
GATCACCCCAGTGCTGTTCTACCATCTCCATGTCCGCGGTCGCGTGAATTGGCTGCATCGAAGCGATGACTCCAATATCGGCGAAGCGAGAAATATCTTTTGGATGAAGGAGCTGGGCATGTTCAATTCGGTGTCGTAACAGTGGTGACGGTTTTCGCTGGCCCATGTTACTTACCAGCTTCTCTCGAGCTATCTCTTCAAACACATCCAGGACATCATGATTTGCTTTGTCGCCAATGGCATGAATGGCGACGCTTAGGCCATGCTGACTTGCGTCTTGCACAAAAGCAATCATCTCTTCTTTGTCGGTGACAATCAGGCCCAAATTGTCCGTTTCTCCCTCATAGGAGGCGATCATTGAGGCGGTCCTCGGACCGAGCGCGCCATCGGCGTATAACTTCACACTCCCGATTCGAATCCAATCGTCGCCGAAGCCGCTGAGAATACCAACACCTAATGCATGTTGTAATCGTTTAACTGGGATGTTCTTGACAACCCGCAGTTGGAGAGCGCTGTTGTTGCGAAGCTCTTGTAGAGCCAGGAAACATCTCCTTCCGTCAAAATCATGGAAACCTGTCAAGCCCGCCCGCAGACATCGCCGTTGGGCTTCTCCCATCGCATCACTAACCTCGCTTACACTCGGTTTGGGCACGCAGTCAGAGATTAGTTTCATGGCTTTCTCGAATAGTATCCCTGTCGGTCTTCCGAGATCATCTCGCTGTATGGCACCACCTTGCGGGTCGACATGAACCTCGTTCAATTTCGCGAATTGCATGGCCTTCGTATTCGCCCAGGCCGCATGTCCGCTTCTATGGTTGAGAAGGACGGGCCGGTTTGGCACGATCTGGTCGAGATCGTTCGCCGTGGGAAAATGACCTCCAGGCCACAGCGCCTGATTCCATCCCCTTCCTTGGATCCAAGCATCGTTATCATCTTTATCGGCTTCTTTTTCTATTGTTGCCAGTGCCTTGTCAAGATCTGGCACGTCGGTCAAATCAACCCGCTGCAAGCTCAAGGCATAGCTCTCGAAATGGAGATGCGTATCTACAAGTCCGGGAATGACGCAACGACCATTGAGATCGATCTTCCTGCCCTGGTCATCCGATAAAGCCATAACCGAGCTGTCGGTACCTGTGCCGACAATCTTGTTGCCGGATATAGCGAGGGCAGAACACTTTGGCTTGGCCGGATCCAGTGTATAAACCAGTCCATTGTATAAAACCAGGTCAATTTCCATCTGGTTCGTTCCTTTGCTAATCGTTATCCCGGCCTTCAGTCTATTGGTCTAGGTCACCGTATCTATGGGCGCAACCCAAAATGCCCAAGTGCTTCTCTCTGGCGCCTGCAGTATTTCGTGTTCGCAATAATTATCATGTGGTCTTCAACTACCGGTCGTCGGGATTCCGACTATTGCTAATAAAAGGTTCTTCCATAGATCATGAGCCCCTCTCGCACACGCTTCGTTGACCGCATTCTTTTGGTCCCGCTAGGGCAGTTTTCACAATCGCTGCGCCATCCAAGATTGATTGTCCTAACACGCCCTGTCTACTCTGGAAAGTTAGAGTATTCGGTTCAGGTCGGCGGTTGAGTCCACGATAACATGGGCACCGGCGCGTTCCAATTCGGATCGACGGCCGAATCCGCAGAGGACCCCAACAGTCCAAGCCCCTGCCCTTCTGCCAGCCTTAATATCGACAGTGGTATCGCCCACCATCAGGCAATTCTCCACCGGCACGTTCAGCCTTTCGGCCGCAAGATATATTGGCTGTGGGTTGGGTTTGAGCCACTTAGAATCCTGCAGCCCGCAGCTAACCTCAAAAGCACCGGCGATTGTGGGAAATTTCAGGAGGAATCGTTCAATATGATAGCGGCTTCGTGTTGTAACAATACCCAACCGGTATCTCTCTTTTAGAGTTGGGATCAGCTCTTCAACCCCTTCGACGAGCCGGAACTCTTTTGCGGGATACACGCCTCTTCGTCTTCTGAGCCTGTCCGTGAACGTCATCATAGGTACGTCCAGACCCAGCTTGTCCAGGACGGTCACAAGATAATTGCCGGGTGTCTCACTCTGCATCAGGAGCCAACGGGCAATCGCTGTTGCACGATGACCAAAAATCGGTTTTAGCTTCCCTGATAAGCGGTCGACTGCAATGTCATCCGTGTCGATCAGCGTTCCATCAAGGTCAAAAAGAACAGCCTTAATAGAATCCAAAGCGGGCAATAGCGCATCGAAATCAGGCGCCCCCATGTGGTTCACATCCGAGTTCTTCCTCAACCGCTAAAATGGCCATAGACTCAAGATTATTACTGACACTGCCGTAACCGTGAGGTTATCTAGCCCCCATAATGAGACCGCTTCCGTAAGCGTGGTCGCCGCAATTACTACCAAGGCCGGTAATATTGCCGCAGCCGGAGTTAGCTCTGGCGAGCCGGTGTGGAGCCACAGAGCCAACCAGGTAAAAAGTCCACCGGCAAGGAAAAATGTCGCAGATCCCTCGAGACTTCGGGTATGACCCATGATCGTATACTTATGGACCCCATACCTTCTTCCAACGACCGGCGCCAGTCCATCCCCCCAGGTCAGAGGCATCAAGGCCGCGACCATGACTGGTTGCCTCTCCCAGAAAATCAGGGCAACAACCGCGGCCGCCAGAGGAAAATACACGGTTCCCAGATTCGAGCGGTCGCTGCTCGACATAGCTGAAATGATCCCGAAACGCCAGTCGATTAAGTTTATTATGACGAAGGTCATGCTGGCGAATACAAACGGCCATGGCGAATCGAAAAGTATGCCGATAATCCAGCTTAACATACCAACGCCGATATGGATTACTTTGCGGGTGAAATCACTCCCATATCCTCGCCACCGGCGTAATACTTCCGCCAAGCCGATAATGCCGAAGATGTAGGTGTAGGCTACGAGTAATCCCAGGGCGTTTGTCATCGTGATTAGAGAACTAATCTTGGGGCTTAAGTGTAGGTGTATTTTGACTCGAGATCGTTTGAATTAATTATCGCTTGGCTGATCTTTTACCTTGGAGACAGAGAAATCATATGGCTGATTCCATAGTTATACAATGCCTTTCAGTCGCTTACCTTTGGTCACAAATAGTATCGAACTAGACGACTAGATGATCGTACAGCATGTCCAGGCTTAGGTCGGGAACGACCGTTTCATTCGTTTGAAGGGTCAGGCTGGCTGCCGCAGCTCCTAAACGAATCGCTTCGATAGTAGGGAGATTATTGATCATGCCGAAAATTATCGCCGCGCTCACGGCATCGCCGGTTCCCGTGCTATCCGCCATTTCGCTGTATCTTGCCGGGATATGCCCGGTCTCATCAGAGGTAGCATAGACCAATCCAAAATCTGAAAGACTAATTACGGCCGTTCCAACCCCGGATCGAATAAGGCTGAGAGCTGCAACCATGCTAGCGTCCGGATCGTAACCTTTAAATTCTGCTCCGGTCATGACCGCCGCCTCGACCTCGTTTGGCACTACCAAATCGAGTGAATCCAAATAGGGACACAACCGGACAGCCAGACGCGCCGAGGATGGATCGGCGCACAGCGGAACCTTATACTTTTGGGCCAGGCGCGAGGCCGTCGCCGTCGTGGCCGGATCGAGGCTGCCATCGATCATTATCAAACAGGCATCGCGGAAAAGCTTGCGGTTTCGATAC